>JBAXYW010000080.1:0-11892 GCA_041670605.1 Lentisphaeria bacterium | reverse complement strand
GCGATTGCCTATCAGGCCGAAGACCATTCAATTTACTTTTCCATCGCCAAATGGCCGCAATATGGGCAGCTGGTGAATATCGATCCCGCTCAGATGCGTCCCGGCACCCGGGTGAAACTGGATGAATATGCTAAGGAATCCGTGGCGGATTTTGCTCTCTGGAAAGCCTGGGACGAAGCTGATGGGGACGTTTTCTGGGAGAGTCCTTGGGGACGCGGACGTCCAGGCTGGCATCTGGAATGTTCCGCGATGAGCAGCCGTTATCTTGGGGCGACCTTCGACCTCCATTGCGGCGGTATCGATAACATATTTCCGCATCATGAAGATGAAATTGCGCAGAGTGAAGCCGCCAATGGCTGCCGTTTCGTGAATTATTGGCTGCATTGCGCACATTTGGTCGTCGAGGGGCAGAAGATGTCGAAATCCTTGGGTAACTTCTATACGCTCAAAGACCTTATGGAAAAGGGCTATGCTGGCAGGGAAGTACGCTGGGTGCTGATTGGAACGCACTACCGGCAATCGCTGAATTTCTCTTTCAAAGCTTTGGAAGATGCCCGGGCCTCACTGCAACGATTGGATACCTTTCAGGTACGCTTGCAGGAAAATGTACAGAATCCTGATGGAGATCTTGAGGCAGTACAGACGATTCTTGCGAAAACGATTACGGATTTTACGGCGGCGTTGGCCGATGACCTGAATGTCTCGGCTGCCTTTGCGGCTTTGTTTGATCTAGTGCGGGAAATTAATCGCTTGTTGGATGCCGCTCCCCTGGGCGGCAATGTTATCCGTGCGGTGCAGGAATGTCTGCAGCGGATAGATTCTGTGCTGGCAGTATGTTCACCGGAAGTGGGTGTCGATCAAGTGCCGGCTGAAATTCAGGCTTTGGCTGACGAACGCCAAGCTGCCCGTAAAGCGCGTGATTTCGCTCAAGCAGATGTCTTGCGCAAGACGCTTGACGAAAAAGGCTGGCAGGTGGAAGACACTCCGAAAGGCTCCCGCATCCTGCGAAAATAACGATGGGGACGGCTCGCTGTGAAATATGGCGGTCTGTTTTGTGCTGTTGTTCTCTGTCTCTTCTTGACGACCGGCAATTTTTGAGTCTTATTTAGTCTGCCAGCGTGGGGCGCCGGCGATCCAGGTTTGTTTTGGGGTCCAGTCCGAATCGGTAATGGTGAAATCGGCGAAAAAGCCAGGTTCAATTTTACCGTAGCCTTGCAGACCGAGTGAATGTGCTTGGTTCCATGCGGTGGTTTTAACGAGCTCTGAGGGTGGCAGACCGCTGACTTTTGCTGCTCGCTGGACACCCTTATAGAATTGCAGAGTGCTGCCGGCGACGCGGTTGGCATCTGCCAGCATTGCTTTCCCGTTCTTGACGACAACGGGCAGCCCCCCAAGGCTGTAATCACCGTCCGGCATACCGGCGGCGCGGATTGCATCGGTAATGAGCATGACCCGTTCCGGCCCTTTCATCTGCAAGATCAGTTTGATCATCGGATCGATCAGATGCACGCCGTCGCAGATGATTTCGACATAGATGTCCGGTTCGGTCAATCCAGCGCCGACCATTCCGAAGTGTAGATGGTGCAGTGGGGTCATAACGTTGCAGAAATGGGTGAGGTGTTTCATTCCGGCCAAGCGAGCCAGTTGGGTTTGTTCATAATCGGCGGTGCTATGCGCTCCGGAAGGCATGATACCGGCTTCGGCCAGCTGTCGGGTGAATTCTAATGCCCCGGGCAACTCGGGGGAGTACGAGACTTTTCGGATCGGGCAGATCGTATTCCATTTCGCCACCAGGGAAAAATCAGGGAGCATCAGAAAGTCTGGATTCTGGGCGCCGGCGCCCTCCGGGTTGAAGAAGTTGCCTTCTATATGGATTCCCAGCAAGCGTGCGCCATTGGTATTTTCTTTCCGGTAGCGTTCGGCGCATTGGAGCGTGCGTTGGAGATCGTTTTGGCTGGCCGAGAGGGTGGTTGCCAGAAAGCCAGCGACTCCCTCCTGCAGTTTGTCACGTCCGATCGTCTGGGTGGCTTCGTCAGTGCCATCGCAGAAATCCTGGTTGCTGCGGCCATGGCAATGGATATCGATAAAGCCTGGCAGCAGGCGTAAACCCTGCAAGTCGATATATTGATCGGCTTGCGGGAGTTTTTGTCTGGGGGTTAAGACCTGTTCAATGCGGTCTTCCACGATCAGGACAGCGCCTTTTTCGATTTGGATGCCAGGGGAGATCAGGCAGGCATTGTGAATCAGAGTTTTCATTGTGCTTTAATCCAAGCTGATGGTGTCGACCGTATAAACGATTTCTGAATCCGGATGCTGTAGCAGATAGGATGCCGGCAGTTCCGGGGTGACTTTCCCTGTGCGGATTTGCTTAAGAGGAGCAATTTGTTCCTGGAAACAAGCTAGTAACAGGAGTTTTTTTGCCTTCAGGATAGGTCTCATTCCCATGCTGACGGCCTGGCGCGGCACGAGAGAATCATTTCCACCGGCGGTCAGTTTGGCATTGGTAGCGATTGTCAGCGGTTTGAGATCAATAACTCGGGTTGGCAAAGCGGCAAAATCGCTGACAGAAATTTGCTTTTCGCTTTGCGGTTCATTAAAAGCGATATGGCCATTGAAGCCAATGCCGAGCAGTTGCAGGTCGAGTCCGCCGGCATCCGCCAGAGCCTGATCGAAAGCGGCAGGGGCAACTGGATCGGGAAAGTGCCGCTGCGCTTCGGAGAAGCCCAGCTCGGGACTCAGGTGTCGAAACAGGTTTTCCTGCATATAGCGGTGATAACTCAGGGAGTGGTCGGGAGCGACGGACTGCCCATTCTGAGCGATATATTCATCAAGATTATACGTATGAAGCAGCTGGAGCGGGATTTTTGCCTGATTCAATTTATCGGCCAGCAACGGATAGAGTTTCAGCATTGTATTACCGGTTGCCAGGCCGATATTGACTTGTTTTCTCAGTTGAATAGCTTTTTCGATCACTCTGAAGAGCTGTTCAGCGCCATATTCACTCATTCCCTGGTAGTTGACCGTTTTTTTCCAGTTCATCCTTTGATCCTCTCGTTGGAATTGTTCAATGGTAGTTGCAAAAAATCAGTATTTTTATGGGGGACAAAAAAATTGGAGCGGTTCAAAAACCGCTCCATGTGATCGACTGGTATTCTTGTTTTTTTTACAGTTGTTTAAGCAGGCTCATTATCAAGCTGAATAAGGTGACTGCCAAAGCGGCAGTTGCCACCATTGCAGAGATGCTTTCCAGAGTGGTGATGCCGGCAACAGGCACATGCCCTGCTTTGTCAAAGGAGGGGGCAACCTCTGATGCAGCGGCGGAATCCCCTTCCGTATTCGGTGCCTTTGGAGCCGCGCCGGGCGGAGAAACAGACACTGTTTTGCCTGCACTGCTGCTACGGATTTTCAACCCCTTGCCAGTACTTCCGGCTTTTGTTTCAGGATGCGGTGGAGTGATTGTCACAGTGGAACTCGAAGGAGTCATCCCCTCAGCAGAAGCAGCTTCCGGTTTAACCGGCTCTTTCTGCAAAGAAATTTTGGCTCCTGAATTGGGGGGGAGAATTGCACCAGGTGTCACTTTGACCGTTGCGCCAGCGGTGGCGGGTGGGGGCACCTGTGCGGTTTGCCCGCTGTTTGCCGCAGGTGGCGGGGTTGCAATGGTGCTGCCGCTGGTTGCTGAGGGACGAATTTTCAGCCCGCTGCCGCCGCTACTGGTAGAAGAAGAAGGCAAGGCTGGAGCAGCCGGTGCTGTTTCTACGGGAGGGGGGGTATGGGGTGCGGGTGCGGGAGGTTGACTGCTGCCGGAGGGCGGCAAAGCAGCTCCACTGGGTTTTTTGATGGAAAGTTTGATCGTGGAAGAAGAGACGGGTTCAGGTGTTGCTGTCGGCTTTGCAGGTGCTATGGAAGGTAAGGAGGCTGTGTCGGTAGCAATTCCCTTCGTCGAGGAAACTGCCGGCTTGGCATCCAAGTCGATTTTGGCAGCGGAAGGCGGGACTTGGTCGCCAACGATTGGTTCTTGGGGATATTCTGCTGTGATATTGGTCGTTTCCCCGGGTTTGGGCGGAAGTGTAATTTTGGGGACAACGACTTTCGGAATTACGGGGGCGGGTTGTGGAGCTTTACTGACCGGTTTTTCGGTTTCAGCAGGAGCAGATAAGGGGACATTTGCCAGCGGCGCCGAAGTAAGAGTGGGGGGAGGAGTTCCCGGCCTGGGGATGGCTCTTACGACCTTCAGGCGAACGGTCTCGGTCTTTTTTTCGTTGCCAGCAGACATCGGGGTGATGGTTGTGGAGGCCGCATTTGGGTTGTCCAGCCGTTTCAATTTGCTGGTTGAGGTATCGCGCAGACTGATCGGATCAATGAATTCCCCTTTTCGTTGCGTTTCTCCGGCACCCTGTTTGCTGATTTCAATGGCTGCTTCAGGGGTAGGCTGCACCCGTAAACGACCGGTATCAACTTTGAAACGGTTCGTATCCGTATTGCGTAATCTAAGTTTACCAGAATCTTGAGGCTTGTCGTCCATTTTTTAGACTCCTACGCTTGTTCATGCGTCGTAAACGACTGAAAAATACCAGATGGTGAGCGATTTGAAAACAGTTATTGAAAAGATAATCCCTGAATCGCTTTTTGGCAAATTTTCAGTACGATTTTCGGTAAAACAAAGGCGAAAAAGGCGGGAAGGGCGTCTGGGCTGACCTGCCACGGGGTTTTTCATTCCCAAGGGATGGCGGACAGTTCGTTTCGTAAGGCCAGGTATTGATCCGTGATACTTAAGTATTGGACGAAGGGATTCAGCAGAGGGATTTCTTTTTGTGCAGTATAGTTGAGCAATTCAGCGATTTTATTTTGTCTGTCCAGGGCATCATCGAAAGTTTTGCTGGCTTGGCGGAATTGTTTCTTGAAGCGGGATGTTTTCCCATCCTGCAAGGAAACCAGAGCGGCATTGAACTGATACAGAGGATTCCGTAGGAGCAGGGGAGCCTTTTTTGCCAGCTTCAAGATTTTATTCTGCATGATACTTAGAGCCAGGGGATTCAATTTATAATTTTCCAAGAGTTTTGGGATATCCCGCAGCGGCATTCTTTTGATTGCGCTTGTTTCACCCGCTTGAATCACTGAGATATTCAACAGATCTTGCAATTGGGCAAGGACATTGTCAGCCTCATTGAGCTGCCAGCCTCTGCCGCTTTCCGCCAGTACTTTTTTTTCATACCAGCCCTGAAGTGTTTCCTGCGCCGACCACTGTGGCCGCAGTAAAAATTCAAAAGCCTCACTGGGCGTTCGGCCATAGCTTTCCAAAGCAAAGAGTTTATGGAAAAAGGGATCCGCCGTTTGCTGGTTTTCCAGCACACTGGCTAGCAGATCGCAATGCAGCAGATAAAGACGAAAGAGAGGGTCATTTCCCGGGGGTACTGGATGAATAAGCAATAATTCCAGTCTTGGAAAATGGCCTGCCAGAAATTGTTCGCGTGCGGTTCTGAAATCCGGGGAATAGAAGGTTTTGATGCCTTTTCCGTTAAAAAAGATTCGGTTGCAGATGGCGGCAGTTATCCAGGCTGCGGAGGGTATTTTTTCGCCAGCTTCGGGGTTGTTTTCTTGTATGCGTCGCAATAACAAGGCGTTGATCAAGCCATAACTGATTTCCAGGGAACTGGTTTCAAAAGAGAAGCAGAGTTCGTTCTCGTCCGGGAGCCGTTTTTCCTGCGGACGAAGAATCGTCAACTGCAGCAGCTTTTCACTGGAACCGGAAAACTGCAGGCAGCGATCGATTTCCCGGGCAAACAGTTCAGCGGCCTGTCCCAAATTTTTTGTATCCTGAAGGGAGGCGGTACGGATTCGGAGGTTCAGATCATCCAGAGTTTCAGAAAAAATTGCTCCATATGCCGCCTGCAGAGGGCGACAAATCAGCAGTGTGAGGAGGATAAAACTTTTGCAGAAGTGCATTCGGGCAAGGAGCGGTAATGGTGTTATTCAAATTTTTGCGGCTGGCTGGAAGTTTTCGTTTTTTCCAGCGTCAGAATGACTTTCAAGGTATCCCGGGCATGTTGGCACCAGGGGTCTGAGCCTGGGTCAAGTTGATTTTCCGGCGAGCTGAACAAGGCGGGATTTTCCAGCAGTTCGACATCCGGCAGCAAGGGTTTTGGCAAAAGATTGTTCGTGATCCGGGGTACACGGAGAATTAACCCGCTGGAAAGCTTGATTTCCCGCCCTGTACCGCCAATTCCTGTACTTGGTCTGCCTAACACCAGCACTTGTCTTTCAGTCTGTAATTTTTGCACCAGGGATTCCGGGGTTCCTGCAGTGGCCGAATCAATCAGAATCAGCATCGGCACTTTCAGTGCGGTCAGAAAGCGGAAATTGCCGTCTTCTGCTGCGAGGGAGAAGCCCCAGGAATGCCGCAGGTCGATAATCAGGGCTTGCCCTTGCAGATTGATGAATTCCTCCGGCAGTACAGCAGGCTCTTTTGTATCTGATTGGTGAAAATTATCCAGGCGCAGATAAAGAATCCCTTCCTGTTGTGAAAGAACTTGGAGCGGATTCGTGCGCTCGATAGCGGCTGGATCGGTCGCAGTGTTCAGATTTGTAATCAAGGCCGGGATGCTTAAGCGGTGCAGAAAATTCACTAAAAAATCGGCCTCCTGATCGGCGGGGAAGTCTGACAGCAAGCGTGCGTCTGATAGGCTGTTGAGCAATTCGGTCAAATCTTGCCGGAAACATTCTCCCGGCAGGAGTTGGGGCTTGGCAAAACCAGTGTAACCCGTTGAAAAAAAAGTGATTGCGCAGATCAGTAGGCAGAAAAGACGGCTCATGGTTGTAATTCCTGATCTGCTTGGATGACTTTGGCCTTTCGCGCGGCCCGATCCGCCACCAAGCCTTGGCGCAATTCGTTGTCGGACAGTGCGATGATCTGAGCGGCCAGCAAGGCGGCGTTCATTGCGCCACCATTGCCGACACCGACTGTCGCAACGGCGATACCGCCGGGCATTTGGACGGTTGAGAGGAGGGCATCGAGTCCCTTGAAGGCTCCGTTTTCGATTGGGATTCCGATCACCGGCAGCAAGGTATGCGCAGCGACGACACCGGCCAGATGCGCGGCACCGCCAGCCGCGGCGATAATGACTCCGAAGCCATTGGCTTCCGCCTGGCTGGCAAAGGCACTGACAATTTCAGGGGTGCGGTGGGCAGACATGACCCGTACTTCTGTTTCCAGATTCAGGTTTTTTAATGTCAGAAGGCAGGCTTCCAATTTAGGCAGGTCGGATTTGCTTCCCATCAGTACAGCAACTTTTTTTCTCATATGAGTATTCCTTGATTGTTTTCTCGTGAGAACAAAATCTTCTGTGTAAAATTGTATTATATTACGGTTATACGCTTTCGTCAAGATAGAAAAAGAAAAACTCCAGAGTCTGGCCTATAGTTTTGAATTTTTTTGCCATTTTTTGGCTGAATCAGGAGTTAAGGAGAAAATATGGCTGTTAACGAACCTCTGCCCGGCACTTCCGATCTTTGGGAACCGGAAGTGTTGGATTGGCTGTTGCTTGAACAGAAGGCCAGGGAAATTTTCCCGCGCTACGGGTACTCGGAATTGCGTACGCCGATTTTTGAACGTACTGAAGTTTTTGTCCGCAATTTGGGCAGTGACACGGACGTCGTACAGAAAGAAATGTATACGTTCCAGGATCGCGGCGGACGCAGTCTGACTCTGCGTCCGGAGGGCACGGCTGGCGTGATGCGTGCGATTGCCAATAAAGGACTCGATCAGGGAGAAGAAGCCCGGGTCTTTTATTTTGGCCCGATGTTCCGCGGAGAACGTCCAGCTGCCGGACGCCGCCGGCAGTTTCATCAGATTGGTGTCGAGGCGGTCGGCTCGGATTCCCCTTGGATGGATGCCGAGTGCATTGCCATGATGACGCATTTTCTGAAGGCCTTGGGGATCAGCGGCGGCAAAGTCCTGCTGAATACCCGGGGATTGCCAGAAGATCGCGCTGTAGTGAGTGATGCGTTGAAGGATTACTTCCGTCCCCATATTTCCGGTCTTTGTGAGGATTGCCAACGCCGGCTGGAAAGCAATGTCTGGCGGATGCTGGACTGTAAAAATCCCGCTTGTCAAGAAGTGGCGGTGAAAGCACCGCTGATTCTGGATTTGCTTGGCCAAGAGAGCCAGACTTTTTTCAGCCGGGTCTGCCAAGGCTTGAAAGACCTCGGCGTGGAATATGAAATAGCACCACGTCTGGTGCGTGGTCTTGATTATTATGTGCACACGGTTTTTGAGATTACGCATTCCGGCTTGGGCGCGCAGGATGCTTTAGCAGGCGGAGGGCGGTATCGCATTTCGCTGCCGGGGGATAAAAAGATACTTGAAGGCATCGGTTTTGCCGCCGGCATGGAACGCTTGTTGCTGGCGCGGGAAAGCTTGGGGCAGAAAAGTTCGGCGCGTGCTCAAACGGACACCTATATTATCAGCTTGGGGGAGGCTGCAGTGATGTCGGGGTTGCGCTTGGCGGGTGAATTGCGAACGCAAGGACTGGGTGGCAGAGTGAAAGCTGATTTTTCGGTACGCAGCATGAAGGCTCAGATGCGCAGTGCGAATCGGGAAGGAGCCTGCCTGGTGCTGATCCAGGGAGACGATGAGATTGCCAAGAGCGTCGTCACTTGCCGCAATATGAAGAATTCCGAACAAGTTACGCTTCCGCTGAGCGAACTTGCTTGTTGGTTGTCCAAACAGTAAAAGTACTTTTCAAGAGTTATGGAGTTTACAGATATGACCTTTATGCGCACGCATCATTGCAATGAACTGGGGCTTGAACAAGCCGGGCAGAGCGTCCAGTTATGCGGCTGGGTCAACGCCAGCCGAAATCTGGGCGGCCTGATTTTTCTTGATATACGCGACCGGGAGGGAATTACCCAACTTTTTATTGATCCGATCCGACAGCCGGACTTGGCAGCAGCAGCCAAGGAGATCCGGGAGGAATGGGTGATTTGTGCTGCCGGGATGGTTCGTGCCCGTCCGGAGAATATGCGCAATGCAACCCGCAAAACGGGTTCTATTGAGGTTGAATTAAGCGCCTTGGACGTTTTGAATCGTGCCAATCCGATGCCTTATCATCTGGAGGATCCCGCTGCCAGCGAAGACTTAAGACTCAAATACCGTTATCTGGAGATGCGCCGATCCGGCATTTTGAATAATTTGCGTTTGCGCCACCGGATCGGCAAAATCATGCGGGATGTTTTTGATGAACATGGCTTTGTCGAAGTGGAAACGCCGATTTTGAGCAAGAGTACTCCGGAAGGAGCACGCGATTATCTGGTTCCTAGCCGTGTTCATCCGGGCAGTTTTTACGCTTTGCCGCAAGCTCCCCAACAATACAAGCAGTTGTTGATGGTGGGAGGCCTCGATCGGTATTTTCAGATTGCACGTTGTTTTCGTGATGAAGATTTGCGCGCAGATCGACAGCCGGAATTTACGCAGGTTGATCTGGAAATGAGCTTTGTCAATCAGGATGATATCATCACTTTGGTGGAGGAACTTTTGACGGCGGTGCTCAAAGACGTGCATGGTTTGCAGTTGTCAACTCCATTTCCCCGTTTAACTTGGAAAGATGCGATGGAGCGTTATGGTTCAGATAAACCGGATCTTCGCTTTGCTTTGGAACTCTGTGATTTGGGAACGGTATTTGCCCGGAGTTCCTTCAAGGCCTTCAGTACGGTATTAAGTGCAGGCGGAGTGGTTAAAGGATTGAATGCCAAAGGTCTTGCGGAACAATGCAGCCGGAAGGTGCTTGATGGCCTTGGTGAGACGGCCAAACTGTTTGGCGCTAAGGGACTGGTCTGGCTGAAAGTTGATGAAGGCGGAGTACTTTCGGGGCCGGCAGCAAAATTTCTCAGTGAAGAGGAGCAGGGGAATCTTCGGTCCGTTCTCGCTGCCACACCGGGTGATCTTTTATTGCTGGTTGCAGACTCTTGGCGGATTGCTAGTGAGGCCTTGGGCAGGCTTCGCCTTGAAGTCGCGGGAATGGCTGGTTTGAATCGGAGTTCAGAGTTCAAGTTTCTCTGGGTCGTGGAATTCCCGCTGTTGGAATGGGATTCCGAAGCGAAACGATATGCTGCAGTTCATCATCCTTTTACCAGTCCAATGGATGACGACTTGGAAAAATTAACGACAGACCCTGGCCATGTGCGTGCGAAAGCTTATGATGTCGTGCTTAATGGAGTCGAATTGGGGGGGGGGTCCATTCGAATTCACCGTCCGGAATTGCAGGCCTTGATGTTCAAGACTCTGGGGATCAGTGATGCCGAGGCTAAACTTCGCTTTGGGCATATCCTGGAGGCCTTTGGCTTTGGGGCTCCCCCGCATGGTGGGCTGGCGATTGGTTTTGACCGCTTGGTCATGCTGTTGACCGGTGCAAAGTCGATACGGGATGTGATTGCTTTTCCGAAAACAGCAAAAGCGGCCTGCCTGATGACGGATTCCCCCAGTGATGTTAGTGCAGAACAGTTGCAGGAACTCCATATTCAGATTGCGCCTCAGCCGGAGGAAGAGCAATAGCCTTCCCGAAGAAAGCAAAAGCGCCTCATGAGGATTTGCCGATGCCAGATAACACCAATCAAAATCATCCACAGGAGGCAGGACTCCAAGAAGGTCATCAGGAAACCCCGTCGCAGGCTTGGTTATGTGCACAACAGTACAACCAGGTACTGATGTCCTATCTGGTCTGTGTCTGGCATGTTTCTCCTCAACGCGCTAGAAAAATTCTGCACGGTTTTTTTAGTAATACGGTGATTCGGATCAAACTGGCGGAGGAGAGCCGTAAAGCGGGCAGTTGTTTCCGGCTGATTATTCAACAGATGCTGGATTTGTTTTTGGATGACATCTGCAGCAGTCCGGAAATCGGGATGGCTCCATTGAAAAATTCTGCCCGGATGGAAGCAGAGGATTTTTTCAACCGTGCCTGGGCGCGTTATACTGTTGCTGAGGCATTGAGACGGATATTGTTTTTTTGTCGGAAGGAGAATCAGCTTTTTTTATACCAGACTTTGATAGCTGACCTTGAGCGGAAACCCTATTGTGAACGCGCGCATAAGAAACCGATTCATGAAATGTATTATGCATCGGAACAGGTGAAGGTTTTATTTTGTCAGCAGCTTGAGGCTGTTTTACTGCAGACGATTTCGGATTCCCGTCTGGTTCTGCAGGAATGGCAGGAATTGCATCGTATTCTGCCGGATGTTATTGCGCTGGATCCGGAGATGGCTGCTCAACACGATCTCGCGATTCAGGATATGCGGGCATTCTGGTTGGAACTCTTGAAGGAGTCTGTGCCGGAAATTGGTATGACTTATTGGGCGGTTATCCATAATCCCAAAAGTACGGTGGAGACTCTGCAGAAGACCCGCAAGCATATTCACCTCCAACGCGATATTAGTTATATCCCGGCAGAATTACGCGAAGCACTGAATTACGCTTGTCTGGCGTCAGAACTCCTGAAGAGTGAAACGAATAACTTCAATATCAATAATCGCCTGTTGGCACGCGGGTTTTTCTGGCTCTCGAAACAAAAATGGCTGGACCAGGTAACGACAGAACTGGCTGTCCAGGCAGAAGAAAAAATGCAACAGATGACACTGGTTATCAATGAGTAAACGGATGCAAGCAGATGCACGGACGCACACAGGGGCGCACGGGCGGGGACGCGTATTGGCGCTAACTTAACCTAAAAAAACTGAAGTTTTGCGCACATTCATTACATAACAATAGCCGCTTTGCATGGGTATCCCAAAAAGCGTATTCTGTTCTATTTGCTAGCCCCGTAGGGGCGGCCTCATCTTAGCCCCGGGCAACGCCCGGGGTAGGCGAGTTGTTTGTAAATAGTGCCCTGTAGGGGCACCTCAATG
>JBAXYW010000079.1:0-12000 GCA_041670605.1 Lentisphaeria bacterium | reverse complement strand
CGACAACTGCAGCGGGAGCCAGTTCCATCACATAGTCCCAGTACACCCCAGCTTTATGCTTGCCAATGGGATGCGAGAAAATTCTTTTGTCCAGACATTTCACCCGGGTGATTTCTCCTCCCAGACTCTTGATCTGTTCCTCAATGGTCGCACTGAATGCGTCTCCATTGCCCTCAATCTTACGAGGATCGAGGATAAATACTGCTTCATACTTTGCCAATTTCAGGTTCTCCTTGCTTGCTGGCATTGATTTTGTCCGCAGTCCAGATGGCTAAACGACTCACAGCCTCTTCCCAACCCTTTTCAAGAATTGTGAAAGCCAGTTCTGCCGCTACCGAAAACATTTCGGCCATCTTTTTCTGCTCTGCGGAAACCCAGGAAGAGAGGACATAATCAACGACGTCTTCTGTTCCGGGTTCTGGTCTCCCAATACCGATTCTGAGCCGTGCAATTTGCGTCGTACCCAGAATTTGAATGATGGATTCAAGCCCTTTCTGTCCGCCGCTACTGCCGCGTTTGCGAAGACGCAGAGTCCCAGCGGGCAAATCAAGGCAATCACAGAGGAGCAATATTTCCGGGGGGGAGATTCCCAGTTTTTCAAGCACCTCTTTCACTGCACGACCACTGTCATTCATGAAAGTCAACGGTTTCAGTAGATAAAATTCCGTCGTTTCGGACGAATACTGAAACAACTCACCGGACAGGGGCTGCCATTCCGACAGCACCCATTTGCCGATCTGCAACAAGCGCTCGGCTGCCTGCCACCCCGCATTATGCCGAGTGCCTGCATACCTGTCCCCAGGATTTCCCAAGCATACCACTAATCGCAACAGCGGTTCCGGCTCACTTTTGACCATGTCAGCATGAACTTCCATCATCCCTTCAGAGTGACATACCAAACAGGGTATGCCACCTCAAAAACAATCTTAGGCTTTCTTCTTGGCGGTCGCTTCGGGCGCGGCAACAGCCTCAGGAGCATCAGCATCTGCTTCACTGTCTTCAACCGATTCTGCTTCTTCCGACGTACGAGGAGCCCGGACATGAAAGATCGTTAATTCCTTTTCGCCAATCACCTTCAGCCCAGGGGCAAGCTGCAGATCGCCGATATGGAAAGCATGATCCATTTCCAAACCGCTGACATCGACCTTAATCATTTCAGGTACATCCGAAGGAAGGCATTCCAGTTCAAGTTCACGAAGTACTTGTTCGAGCTGACCACCTTGTTTCAACCCCACAGGTTCACCATAACTGACGACCGGCACCGGAACGATAATCACTTCATCTTCTTTAACGACCTGAAGATCAAGATGAATAATTTTGCCGTTGAGCGAATTGTGTTTTATTTCCTTAAGAATGGCAATGCGCTTGCCCAGAAATTCACTGGTCAACTCGACAATCCCAGTATGACCCAGCAGCTTCCCGGCATTGTTTGCGCTGATGCACAACGCAATACTTTCGGCCCCACGACCATATAAAATGGCGGGAATATTACCGGTTCTGCGCAGGCGACGGGAATTGCTGCTGCCCAACTGCTCACGCTTCTCGACGGGAATGCTGACTACATTACTCATCTTTTACTTCGTCCTTATGCTACTATGATCGATTCGTCTTTTTGACAAAACTAAATGTGAAAAAGCTAATATAACATGCTGACAGTATTTAATCAACAGTACTTCGTTTTTTTTTGCCCCGCCTATAACGCGCCGGTGTACTCGGTCGGAATCGGCCACTTCCCTCCCTTCTATTAGATCAGCCTGAGGTTCTTCCGTGCTCTGCTGTTCATCTCTGCAGAATGAACAGCAGAGCACTCGTCCCGAGAAAAAGACAATAACAACCAAAATACCAGAATTTACCACTCAGTTGGAAAAGCGCCAAAAGTTTCAGTGCAAACCACCCTACCATTGCTGCCAAAGCACAGCCAGTGAGCAGGATGGCGGCCTTTTCAGGGCTGTCGGACAGGGCAAGTATTTCTTTCCCTTTCAGCAAGATGCCGCCAGCCAGTAAAGGGATTGACATGAGAAAGGAGAATTCCGCCGCTTTCCAGGCAGAAATACCAAACCAGCGTCCTGCGGTAATCGTGCTGCCAGAACGGCTGATCCCCGGCAACAGAGCCACCGTCTGGATCAGGCCGATGCCAAACGCCTGCCACCATTTGGGATCCCCGTCTCTGCTTGACAGACAAAGAAAACGGGTCGACAGCAAAAGAACTCCCGTAATCATCAACATCACAGAACAAGCAAGCGGATTTTCAAACATAGCATCTAACTGCTGCCGGAACAACAGATAAACCAAAGCAGCCGGAATGCAGGAAACGATCAGGCAGGCACAATAAAGCAAAGAAGCTTTCTCACGGCGAATAACCCCCATCAATAAAGCGAATAACTTTTTTCGATAAAAAAAGAGGATCGAAAACAAAGTGCCGCCATGAAGAGCCAATTCCAATGCCGGCCCGGGGTTGGACTTGATCCCCGCAAAATACTGCAGCAACAACAAGTGACCGGAACTGCTCACCGGCAAAAATTCCGTCAGCCCCTGCAATATTGCTAAACCGCATATTTCCCAGAAATTCATATTTTCCCCTTGGTGAAGCCGTCCAATACTGTAATTCTCTGACACTTGGAAAGACGCCATCGTCTGTCGAGCGACAAAAAGCGTTCGCCCGGATTGGGCACTTTCAGAAAATATCCCGGTTTTTGCCTTTTTCCAGTGAGCACTGCCGAAAAGACCCTTCACCCGATTTTGAAATGCTTTCATTTCAATGTTATAGTAACTTATTTCCAAGAAAAAAAATAGTTCCTGATCCTGCTTTATACCAGACGAGCAGTTTTTCCTATGCCCCATCTTAAAAAATCATATCGACGCCTTCTCCGAACGATCGGGATCCTCCTCGTTCTTCTGCTTCTTCTCTTGGAATTGTTTTTCCGGTTTTATGGTCTGCCCTCCAGCGCCCATCATCTTTTGGAAGACTCGTTGGCACATGCCGGGCTGAATTGTCGTTTCTCCTGGGTGAAAGCCAGCATCTTCAGCGGCTTCACTTTTCAGGGAGTGACAGCAAAAACAGATACTCCAATGGGGCCCCTCTGCCTGACCGCCCAAGAACTTGTCATCACCCTCAATCCACTGAAACTCTGCCAGGGCCAAATCGTTCCGGACAGTATCCGGCTCAATGCCGCAAAATTGCAGTTGATTACCAGCAATGCAATCAGCATCCTGAATTGCCAGAAATTCTTCTTTTTCGCACGTACCCTGGAAAAAGAAAAACTCTCCTGTAACTTGCTTTTCAGCCAAAATGGAATCCGTATCCGCGGCGAAGCCATCCTCGCCAATTATCTAAGCCTGCCACAACGTATTGCCGAACTGCTCAAAGCAAATGACGTATTACAGACCGATAAAAGCGCCAAAATAACAGCCTTCCTAGAACTGTTTCAACAACGCTTCCAGGCCTGCGAATTTGGGGATAATGATGCCATCCTGAACTTTTCCTGCCAGGCCGATGCCAAGGATTGGAATTCCTTCCGAATCAACGGAGACTTCGACCTGAACTATGGCCAGATCGGCCCTTTGCAGATTCACAAACAACGCGGACGCTTTCAATACCGAAATCAAATCCTCCAACTCACCGATTTGCGCTGGCTACTCAGCAGTGACGAGCAAATCCGGGCAGAACTCCAAGTCGATTTCAGTCAACAAACCATCGCAGCGGATTTTCAGGGACGCCTAACACCGGAAACCTGCATGAATCTCGCATTGCCAAACCCGCCTGCCTGGCCGCCTTTCCTCTCCTGCCCAATGCCGATTTCTTTCCAGGGAAAACTGCTTCCTGCCAAATGGGACTTCTCCAATGCCGAACCGGAAATCGCCTGCACAGTGAAATCAATCAGCATCTTCGGTACCCATTTTCAGCAAAGCAGTTTCACCCTCAAAATACAAAAGGAGATCCTCTCTCTGAATAACTTGGTTCTTGGACTGGATTTCAGACAAAACAAAGGTATCCGGGGAAATCTACAGTGGCAGCTGCGCGAAAAACGCCTCAGCGGAAACCTGGAAGCGCGCTTCAATCTCAAAGAAGTCCTGCGAGACCAAGGCCTAACAACGGACTTTACCGGCTTTTCCTTTGAAGATTTTGATGACGTTAAACTAAAAGTCAATCTGCAGCAATCTCCACTCGATTGGAAACAATGGAAAATCGATGGCGAATTGAGCGAAGCAGAAGGACAGGAATTCGGGGTGGATTTCCAGCAGCTCGTTGTCCCATTCCGGATGGAATCCGCATGGTTGCATATTCAACAGGCCAGCACCGAAATCAATCCGACAGACGCGATGAAATTAACCCTGGATGCGGCAATCAACCTCCAAGACTTTGCCACCCGCCAGAGCCTGACCCCTGAATTTTCCCTCTGCCTGTCCCCGGCATCCTCTCTGAAACAACCCCAAACCGACATCCTGAATATTAATGCTAAATGTCATCTTGATTTGCAGAACAATCGTTTCCAACTCTCAGAAGGAAAAGGGGTACTGATCCCAGATTTATTCCTGATCGGTTTTCATGAACAATTCCAACGATTATATGAACCACTGAACCAGCTTCTTTCCGGCTCCAAACCACTCCAAATCCTCTTTACAATTCCAGAATTCGAACTGTCTCAAAAAGACAATTGGCGAATTTTATTGAAAATTGCTGCCGAAAAAGCAAAATTCAATCAGCTCAATATCCATACCGTTCGCGCTGATGGGGAGTTTTCCTCCCGGCAATTGCAGTTCAACAACATCAAAGCACTGGTGAATGATAACGAAGAACTTTCCCTCGACCTGGTTGTCCGCTTCTCCCCCCCAGCTATTGAAGTTAAGAATGCCCTGATTCATGGTCGACCGGATTTCTTTGAAGCCTTTATTTTCGATGATAACGCCTGCCGAATTTATCGTAAAATATGGGAAAATGTGCGTTGGGATCCCCAAAACCTGCCGGCAATCCATATTCCCTACCTCCTGTATTGGGTGGCGCCCTCCAATTCGCGAGACTGGCAACTGCAAATCGATGCAACCTTGGAATTGCAAAACGTCTTTTTCAAAGACTTCCCAATCCCTGGAGCAAACATCGGCCTCAAACTGGAACTGCCGGACAGCCTCCTCCTGAACCCGGTTACCCTGAAAACGCAACAGGGAAATGTCAATGCCAAAGTCGCATTCTCCTTCAGCGGACTGCCAAACTGCTCCTTTACCCTGGACGAAACCGAAGTCCCCCTCGATGTCATCCTGCTACTCAAATCCATCAACGAAAATTGGCGGAAATTCCTGGATCAGATCACCCTGCACCCGCAAGCAAAAATGCAATGCAATGGATTCTTCGATTTCATGGCCGACCCTACCATCCAAATCGATGGAACCATTCGCTCCAAAGAAATCACCTTCAAGAAAGCACAACTCAAAAATGTTTTTTGCCAGTGGAACTTTTATGCAAACCAACTTTTTTGGAATATCCCTGAAGCGACCTTCCTGGATGCCGAACTGAAAAATACCGGAGTCTTTGATTTCCGAACCAATGCCGGCGAAAGTTTGCTGAAAATCCGTAACCTCCCCCTGGATCAAGCCGAAGCTTTCTTCCTCACCAATCCAAATAAAACACGAAAAAATCCCCTCGGAGGCATGATCGACAGCGATTGTAAAGTCGAAATCCTAAAAAACTGGGCGGACTCCCCCCTCTATCTGGAAGGAAATGGCCATTTCAGCCTGCGGGAAGCCGACCTCTGGCAAGTCCCATTGATGGGCAACCTCGCTTCCCTCCTCTCCTTGGGATCCTTTAATATCTTCTCGAAAGATAAAGTTTCCGGACTGGGAAATATCAGCAAACTGGAAGCAGATTTTGCCCTGCAGGGAAACCGATTGCTGGTAAATCATTTCAACACCAATGGAACCATCATCGCACTAAATGGAAACGGGGAATATTCCTGGGAAAAAGATCACCTGCACTTTACGGTGAAAGGCGAAGCATTGAAAAATATCAATATCCTTTCATTCATGCTCAAACCACTCTCCTGGGCCTTCGATGCCGAATTGACCGGCTCAATTAAAAAACCGGAATGGAAAATCCGCTCCGCACTCAATAAAATGTTCGAGACCGAATAATACAGCGGAAAGATGTTTTTTACTGATCAGCAAAAACTAATCGGGAATAAACTCCTAAATGATATTGCGGATTTCACAACCTGAAACATATTATAACCAAAGCCATTTTACGGCCCGCAGATACAGCTCAATGGAGTCCTGGTATGTTTTTTGACACCATTAAAAGTTTTTTTGTAAATGATATCGGAATCGACCTCGGCACGATGAATACCCTCGTTTATGTCAAAGACCGGGGAATCGTGTTGGATGAACCTTCCGTAGTTGCCATTAATGCCGATACCAATAAAGTCCGTGCCGTCGGTACGGAAGCCAAGGGGATGATCGGCCTGACCCCAGAAAACATCCGTGTCATCCGACCAATGAAAGATGGCGTCATCGCCGACGCTGAGGTGACCGATGAAATGCTGCGAATTTTCATCCGCAAAGCGACCGGACGCTTAAAAGTCATGCGCCCCAGAGTGCTGATTGCCGTTCCTTCCGGTATTACCGAAGTCGGAATCCGGGCAGTTCGGGAAAGCGCATTCAGTGCCGGAGCCAGATCCGTCCAGCTGGTGGAAGAACCCCTGGCCGCTGCCGTTGGCGTGGGCTTGCCGGTCAATGAGCCGGATGCCAATATGATCATTGATATCGGCGGCGGCACAACCGAAGTGGCCATCATCTCACTCGGAAATATTGTCACCAGCGGCAGTGTGCAATGCGCCGGTGACGCCATGGATGTCGCAATCGTCAACCATATGCAGAATGCTCACCACCTGCTGATCGGAGACCCCACCGCAGAAAAAATCAAAATCAGTATCGGCAGCGCCTATGAAATGTCTGAACCCATGACCATGGAAGTGAAAGGGCATGACATGGCTCAACACGGCAACCGTCTGCCCAGAGCGGTCACCATCACCAGTGAAGAAATTCGCCATGCCCTCGAAAAACCCGTCACCACCATCATTCAGGTCATCCGTAAAACCATTGATTCCTGCCTGCCTGAATTGGCGGCACGACTGATTGATAATGGGATCACGATGGCTGGCGGTGGTTCTATGCTGCGTGGGTTGGATAAACTGATCTCTGAAGAAACCGGCCTCGCCGTAACAATTGGCAAAGACCCCCTCAAAGCCGTCGTCAACGGTACCGGCCTGATGCTCGAACACGCCAATAAACTATTCAGCCAGCCGGCAAACTCCATGATCGGCAGAGGCACCAGAGTCTGAAGCCCATTCCCTCTGAATAACTACTATCAACACTACAGAAATGCCAGAACAAATTCCCGACACTACTGGATTCTGGTCTTATACGATCGCCCCAGGCTGGCAGGTGTTTGCCGGGAAAACGGCCTTCGACAACGAACAGCTCTCCCTCCGTTTTGCCCGCCCAAATGATTACTGGTTCCACGTGCATGATCTGCCGGGCAGCCATGTTGTTCTCAGCGGAGAGCAAGGAATTGCTCCCTCACGAGTGTTGCTCGAAAAAGCCGCCGCCATCGCCGCCTGGCACAGCAAGGCTCGACAAAGCAGCCGTTGCAGTGTGGATTATACCCGGGCTGTCAATGTTTCAAAACCTAAGGGAACTCCCTTGGGAACCGTTTCAATTACGCGAAACAAACTGCTGAAAGTCAAACCAGGATTGCCCGAGCCAAACGTTGACTGACACGGACACACGGACACACAGACGGGCACACAGACAGACACAGGGTTATAAAACAAGTCTCAGCACATTTTACGACAGACCTCAAAGTCGGCTTCACGTATCCTGAAACTCTTCTTCAGTAAATTTCAGCAATCCTTTTTCGTGATTTCCGTGTTTAAAATCTTTCTTTTAACCACGAAATACACGCTTTCTGCCTCTGCTTTTGTGGCAAAAAAAAAACACCCGATGGAAAACCATCGGGTGTTGGATCATTCAATGCGGCTGTTATTCCGTCTTACGTTCTTTTTTCTTTTTGCTGAGCCCAGCCATTCCAAGAACACTTCCGCCTAGTAAAAAACTGGCCAGCATACCCGGCAGAGGTTGTCCAGAAAACGTAGACGCCTCACCATATAAGCCAAAAAATATGGGAGACGATCCTTGATAGTCGAATTCTGCTAAAACGGTGCCAAATAGATCCGTACCATCCAGCCCATAACTGCCATAATGAGAAAACTCGGTATAAACCGAAGTATTAAGATTTCCATTTTTATTGGCAATCCATACGCCGATACTATCTCCTTCTGAAAAAGTCCCAAGCTTATACGCAGTCTGAACAATATTGTCATTCCATTGATTATATTGATATTCATTGGTAATGATGGTTTCACCAGTGCCTTGAATATAATCTCCGGTCTGCAAATCAATATAACCATAATCAGACATTACTTTACTTAATATTTCATTATTACCAGACATACTAAATTTATTGTTGATTTTATCAACAATATACAGATCGCCGGTTCCACTGGTGATATTCACAGTAAAGTAATTACCGTCAGTACCCTCATAGTGAGCATTAACATAGGGATCAGTCACAATGTCATACTGGAATGCCGCAAACAAAGAAGAACTCAGCACAGCCAGAAAAAGTAAAGATAGTATTTTTTTCATCGTTATACCTCCTTATATTACAAAACTCAAGATGTTTTAAGATAATGTACGAAAAGATGCTTTGCAAGTCCTTTTGAAAAAAATCAGCAGTATTGCCCGTTGCCCGTTCGACAAATATTCGTCCAGCAACTCTCCCGGTGGAATACCCCTCAGGATCATTTGTTGCTATCTGTGGAGTGCTGGCACCTTCGCCGACAAAGTTTTTTCCTTGAACTGAGGCCAATCAAATAGTTGGGGAAAAAGTGACCGAATACTCTGCTACATCGATCGGAAAATCCCGCGACGGATCTTGCAAACAAAAAGCTTATACGATTTTTTGCGCTTGCTTTTCCTGCCAGCAGATATAATCCACGATTCCAGCAATTATCATACAGGCAAATAGAGAGCTACCGCCATAACTGATCAGGGGAAAAGTTACCCCGGTGGTTGGGAAAACCCCCAAATTTACACCCAAATGCAAAAAAGCCTGTCCACTTAACATCACCGCACACCCCATATACAGCAGACGATGATATTCCGACCGGGTTTTCATGGCCCGAAAACAGCAAAAAGCCAGCCAGCAAAAAACCAACAAAACCAGTGGTAATACTCCGATAAATCCCATTTGTTCGCTTAACCCGGCGAATATTGAATCATTGCTCCGATATGGAATCCATATCAACGTCGGATCTGCAGAAAACATTTTACCAAACCAGCCCCCATTCTGCAACGATTTTTCCATCACGGAGGCATGCCAGCCGGAACCCTGCAGAATTTCCGGGGAGGAATGGAAAAAACCTTCCAGACGCCTGCGCATGTATGGGTAGCGCCAGAGCATGATGCCAGCGGCTGGCAAAAAGCTCATGCCTGTCGCCAACAGTTGCCAGGTTTTGGCTCCGCCAGTCCAGACCATTGCCAAAAAAACCAAAGCATAAATCAAGGCGGTTCCGCCATCGGGCTGCAGCAAAATCAGGCCAAGCCAGAAACCCAACAGGATGAAACTCAAGAACAGCCCTTGAAACCGTTGCACGGAAAAGCGTTTCCCGCTCAATAACCGGGCAAAACAAAGAATAAAAACCGGCTTTAATAGTTCGCTGGGCTGACATCCTGCCCCATACAGATGGAACCAGCCTTTCATTCCATTAATTCGTATACCGAAAAATAAAACCAGGGACAACAGAGCCAAACCGCAACTGTATAATATCAATGCGTTTCGTTCCATGATGTCAAGATTCAGGCTGGAAACCAGCATCAGCATCAGACTACTGAAGCCAAACCAGCTGAGCTGACGAAAAAAATAATAATGTTCATCTGCAGTTCCTCGGCTGATCACTAAAATTCCCAGGCAGCCTGCGCCCGCCAAGAGGATAAACAGGATTTTCAACCAAGTGAACTCCGGTTTCCGGCAAAAAATGTGGTTTGTTTTTGAAGCTATTTTCATGCCGGAATTGCAACCTGCCTCTCTTAACAGCTCCTTAGCCTTATTGCCCCTCTGCGACAAGTTTATTTGCCGGCTCCCTGGCTACCTGCCTGCCAACTAAGGCTTCCAGTCAATCATAATATTTTCACCATTGCCGGTATCCGAAAAAAAAGTATTATATAAGCGGGTAAGATTGTTGCTGCTGTCAACCCTATTATAGCGGAGTACCCTGCCCCGCAGACACGGGTCATATTCCTTTTCCAATCCCGAAATGCCAATTTCAAGTCCACTCACCGGATCAATCGTGACTTTCCCCAAAACGTTTTCTGCCAAGCTTTCCGGTAACGACGTGCAACGAACAAAATAGCCTTCCAGAAAGAAACCCTCCAATTCGACGAGTGAGGTCAGCTCAGGAAATAAGGGGACTTTAATAGACTCCAGAAGAACCAACTCTTCGCCCAACAATGCCTCCAGCTTGTCTGACGGAGGCAAAACTCCGCTCAAAACCGGATTCTGAACCAGGTGTTCACGAGAGTCCATGGCCTCCACAAGTGTCCGGGGTACACGCCATTTTAAACGCAACTGCCGCTCCGACCAGGCCAAGGGCTGCCCATCCCTGTTACAGATGCTGCCACGCAACCCGGGAATCATAAGCTCTTCAACAAGCGCCTTCTGTTTGTTTCGCTGATTGGCCAACCAAGCCGCCCGGCCAAGCAAAAGAATGGTTAAAAGTCCCCCAGCAACAAGTATCAGCCGTATACGGCGAGAAGCAAGAAAAACAAATGTCCCCTCCGGATCAGCCTGAAAGGGCATCGCATCACTCTCCCTTTACAGCGAATGCCTCGACCAAAAGAACCGCCGCAACACGATCCACTTTTGCTCCCTGTTCCGGGCATAATTTCAGGGCTACGACCCTTGAATCCTCGGGCAATCTGGCCTTACATACAAAAGCAGCACGGCTTACTCCCATAAAAAGCCAGGCAACCAGAAAAGTCATCAGTAAAACAAAAAAACGCATCCCTTTTTCACTGTAGAAATAAACCATACTCATCCCCCTTTCTGATGTTTTTCTTCAGACTACCTTTTAAAACGAAGCAAAACGCCCTGCCCACATTCTCGAATTCACCCTTGCAGGCCCGGACTGGCTTTCTGCAATTCCTGTTGTTCGCGCTCATCCAACTCAACATTGATGGCCGCAAAACGCTCCGGATCCCATAGCTCCAGGCATTCACCATAACCCGAAACCAAAACCGATTGACCGGGCAGCAGATTCACTCGCTCCCGCAAAGCTCCTGATATGGTAATCCGACCCTGACTGGTAATTTCAGTATATTCTGTGAAACGATTGAACAAACGCTGCTTCTGACGCCCCTCAAAAGTGGCTTGCATCGCGCTGCTCGCATACCCCTGCTCATAATACATCCGCTCCCAAGTGCCCTTCGGAAGAACCCCCAGGCAACCCTCCGGCCAGCAATGCAGAACAACCTCATGACCCCCGCACTTCTCAAAACAGGCAATCGCCTTGGGCGATAACTTCAAGCGCCCATTGGCATCCAACTTGCACTGCTCTGTACCACCAAAATCCAAAGCACAGCTCCTGTCAAAATAGCCATTCCAAAAAATTCCATTTTATTCCAAAAAATTCCAATCATACATAAATTAGAGCCAAATAACAGAATGTCAAATGTATTTTCACTTTTATTTCAAGTTGATCAGTTGAAAAGAATCAGAACTCTACTTTTATCTTATCGCTCTTTACCCATTTAAAAAAGTATTCAGGGCGTAAGCTAACGTGTCGCCCTCTCGTCTGCACCTTAAGTTGTTTAGCTTATAAGGTTTGTGCATTGGGTTCGGCGACATTTTTTTATTTAATTGTATCGCGGGCTTTAGACTGGATCGGCATTCGG
>JBAXYW010000078.1:0-12018 GCA_041670605.1 Lentisphaeria bacterium | reverse complement strand
GAACAGAATACGCTTTTTGGGATAACCATGCAAATCGACTATTGTTATGTAATGAATGTACTCAAAACTTCATTTTTTTTAGGTTAAGTTAGCGCGGATGGGCGAGGACGCCGGCGCTCCATATCCCGTCGGCGTTCTTGATGGGGCTTGTTATGCGTTAGTATGCGAATTTTACCATTGCTAGGGATGCCTGTGAAAAACAATCCTTAAAATCTGCGTAATCTGCGGACAAAACAATTCTTGGTACCTTGTTGGACGAACTCCGGGTAAAATAAAAGTAATGTCGCGGTCCCTAAAGTCAAGAAAGGGACTTATATTATTAAAGTCTTGACAGAGCTTTGCAACGAACGCTCTGACCCGTTAACTCTGATTCACAACCGTCATTCGAATTCGTGAAAACAAGGAGAATATTGCATGGAAAAGGTCGTGATCATTGGTTCCGGCCCAGCCGGTTATACCGCCGCTATCTATTCGGCGAGAGCGGAACTAAAACCTTTACTCCTGATGGGAAACTTGCCAGGAGGACTCTTGACCCAGACGACAGAAGTCGAAAATTTTCCAGCATTCCCGGATGGAATTCAGGGTTTTGACTTGATGGAAAATATGCGCAAACAGGCCGAAAAATTTGGCACGCGCTTGCGTTTCGGTGTCGTCAAAAGCGTTGATTTTTCTTCTGATAAGGAAAAAATTCTGCAGATGGAAGATGGGGATCGCATTGCGGCCAGGGCTGTCATTTTGGCTGTCGGGGCTCGTCCTCGCACCTTGGGCATTCCTGGGGAAGAAGAGCTGAAAAGTGGTGGTGTTTCCTACTGTGCCACCTGTGATGGGGCTTTTTACCGAAATGTTCCGGTTGTGGTGATTGGCGGCGGGGATTCCGCCTTGGAAGAAGCACTTTTTCTCTGTCATTTTGCTTCCGAAGTGCATGTCATCCACCGCCGCGATAGCTTTCGGGCTTCGAAAATCATGGCGGAACGCGTACTGAGCAATCCGAAAATCACTGTGCATTGGGACAGCGTCGTGGATAAAATCCATGCGTCGGAACAACAAAAAGTTCGCGCCGTGACCTTGCAGCAGGTCAAGACCACAGAGCGCAGCGACTTGGAATGCGCTGCCGTTTTTGTGGCCGTCGGGCATTTGCCCAATACGGAAATGCTGGTCGATGTTCTTGACCTGAAAAACGGCTACATTGTGCTGCCGGATGGCAGCAGCTCAAAAACGGCCATTGAAGGTGTCTTTGCTGCCGGTGACTGCGCCGACGCGAAGTATCGTCAGGCGGTGACTGCTGCCGGCATGGGCTGCCGGGCTGCCATCGATGTCGAGCGCTGGCTCGAAATGAATTCGCTGTAACTTTTCATTGATCCCAAACGAAGAAGGAGAAGATCATGTCAGAAAACATTAAAAATCTCAAAGAACAAGAATTTGCAACTTTTATCAGCCAGGGAAATGTGCTGGTTGACTTTTGGGCTCCCTGGTGCGGTCCTTGCCGGATGCAGGGTCAAATCCTCGAACAGGCTGCTCAGGATTTTGTTACGGCCAATATCAAAGTTGGCAAAGTCAATGTCGATGAAGAAACCGAACTGGCGGCTCGTTTCGGAGTTAGCTCCATTCCGACGCTGCTGGTCTTCAAAGACGGCAAATTGTCAAAAACTCTGGTTGGAATTCAGCAAGCCGATTCGCTGAAAAAACAATTCAGCTAAGGCAAGGAATGGCAGCAGATCTATTTGCTTTATCCGCCTCCGGCTGGTGGGCGGCGGCCTTTTGTGCTTTGATCATTGGCATGTCAAAGGCCGGCCTGCCGGGGCTCGGTACAGTGGCTGTTCCTCTGATGGCGATGGTGTTTCCACCGACTCTGTCAACGGGAATCTTGCTGCCTATCTTGATTACTGGAGATACCTTCGGAGTTTTGTATTATCACCGGCATGCGAATTGGAAAGTGCTTTTCCGGCTGATGCCGGCGGCTCTGGTCGGTATCGTCATCGGTTTCTTTCTGATGAAACTCCTGTTGAGAGGAGAGATACACAAAGCCAATGAGATCATCCGCATCAGCATTGGTGTACTGGTTCTGTTGCTGATCCTGTTGAAATTTCTCAAAGATCGTCTGCATCTGACGGAACTGGACAAGCTGTCACCGCTCTGGAGCTGGGCAGTGGCCATTAGTTTCGGAGTCCTGGCAGGAATCACCACCCAGCTTGCCAATGCAGCCGGCCCGATCACTTTGATTTATTTGCTGGCCATGCGCCTGCCAAAAGATACTTTTATCGGCACCAGTGCTTGGTATTTCTCCATCTTGAACTGGTGCAAAGTGCCTTTTATGATTGCCTTGGGTTCCATTACCACTGACAGTCTGCTCTTCAATCTCAAACTCGTCCCTGTCGTCTTGATCGGAGCCATACTGGGAATCCTGATCAGCGCAAAAATGAGTACGAAAAGTTTTGAAAAATGGATTGTCCTGCTGACCATTCTGGCGGCTCTTAAACTGCTGATTAAATAAAAAAATTGCTTTCATGTTTTTTGGAAAAGTGTATGAATAGTGATGTACGACAGGAAAGTATTCCATGTCCGAAGTGCGCGGCCAGCCTGCAAGTACCGGTGATCCGGGTACTGCAACCGGAGAGCCCGGCCTTGAAGCAGCTGCTGAACGGCACTCTGAACTGTCCGAAATGCACCCATTGCGGAACTGTGTTTCAGGTGGAAGTCGAACAACTGATCTATAAAAACCCGGAATTGGGCTTTATTTTAGTGCAAGCCGTCCTCCCCGAAGAAAACCAAATGAAAAGTCTCGAACAGGAAGTCGACTGCTTGGCAACGGAAGCCGCATACCGCGAAAACCTCGAACGCCCCACCGTCCGGCTCGTCTTTAGCCGTGAAGATTTCCTGGAAAAAATCTTTTTGCAACAGCGCGGCTTTGATGACCGACTTGTCGAATACGCCAAATTCCAACTTTTTCAGAATACCGGTGGGGCCAGCTTATTGCCGACTCAGCATCGCCTGCTCTACGATTTCTCCAATAGCACTGCTGAAAAAATGCAGTTCATCGTCTTTGATCGGGAAAGCGGCAAGCCCAGCGCCGCTGTGCATCTGCCGATGGCGGATTTCCAAGCTCTGGTCGAAGAGTTTGAAGGCGATGAGCATCTCCAACAAGAGTTGGAACGCATCTTCCCCGGTTGTTATGTCCATGTCGACCGCCTCTATGATTGAAAAGAAAAGCGTGCTGCTACCGGCTCTGCGGGGCGATGTGCTTGTTCTTAATCTGTTCTTAGTGAATCGCTTGCATAAAATCTTTTACAACAAATAAAGAATTGGCTGATTGTAACACAGCGGGCAATAGTGCCCGTCGCAAAAAAGGGTAATGCCCACCACCACCTCTTATGAAGAAAAAAGCGCAAAATCCCTCTGCTGAGACTCCCGGCGACGATTGGAATTGTCCCTTTCGGAATTTGCAGATCAAGATTGTCGAGCCTCCGTCGCCCCCCAAGCCTCTGTCCCCCCCCCCTGTCCAGGACAAGCCCAAGCTCGGACGCGAAGATCAAGAGTTGCTGAAGGCGTTCAGTAAAGCAGGCGAGCTCCCAGCCCTGTCTGAATCCGGAAATACTTCCCGACAAACCCGGGGATACCAGCTCCGTTTTACCCTGCAACGCAAGGGCAAAGGCGGCAAAACGGTCACTCATGTGCATGGGCTCAAAGCACTTGACATTCCAGAACAGATGACAATCTGCTCGGACATCCGCGCCGACCTCGGCATCGGCGCGCGTTTTCTCGACGGCCTTCTCGAACTCCAGGGCGATCAGTGCCTTCGCGCTAAAAAATGGTTTGCCGACAAAGGCTTTTCCACCCTCTGAACCGGTTACAACGCATGTTATTTACTTCCTATCATAACCATACGACCTGGAGCGACGGAGCAGCCAGCATCCCGGAAATGATGCAGGCCGGTAAAGATGCCGGACTACAAGAATTCGGCTTGAGCGATCACTGGGTGTTGCCGCCAAGCAGCGGCTATGATTCCGAAAGCTGGAGCATGCTGACTGACCGGCTCGAACAATACGTCAACGAATGCCTGCACTGGAAAAACCGCCTTGATGACGAGCATTTCACGATTCGTATCGGACTGGAAGTCGATTATTTTGAGGAAAACTGGAAGGAAAACCTCCAGCTCCTTGATCCCTTCCCTTTTGATTATCTGATTGGCGCGGTACATTATGCCGGTAAATTCCCGATCGATCATTCTGCCGCACCCTGGCAAGCCTTAACTCAGGCCGAAATCGATGCTGTTTGGTGCGAATATTGGCGAAAAGTTTGTGGCCTGGCCGCCAGCCGGAAATTTGATTTCCTGGCTCATTTGGATCTGCCGAAAAAATTTGGTTTTCTGGCAACGGATCATTCTCTTGCAGCATGGGAACAGACTCTGCTTACGTTGCAGGAATATGATTTGCCCTTGGAAATCAACACTGCGGGCTGGGCTAAACCCTGTGCCGAGGCTTACCCCAGCGCAAGCGTTCTGACTCGCGCAAATGAGCTCGGCATTCCTGTACTGGTCAATGCGGATGCTCATCAGAAAAACCATATCATGCGTTTCTATCCACAGGCTGAAGAGCTGCTCAGGCAGTGCGGCTATCAGCAAGTCTGTACCTTCGCTGGGCGGCAACGGAAAATGATTTCCGTTTAAACGATTCAGCCTCCTTGGGCTCGCCTTTTCCATCTTTTAATTTCTCAGCTGGTCTTTCAGTAATGGCAATTTCTCAGCAACTGATTAAGCTTGTTTCTCAAGGTGACCTGACAGCGCTCGCGGAACTCGATGCCCGAGGGATCTTCTGCGCAGATTCCGAAACCGCCACCGATTTTGCCCAACGCATCCAGCTGCTGAATGAAAAAAATCAGGCCCTGGCCGAAGCTCTGTCTGCGGATGGCAGTGCCGATATCGAAGATGTTACCATTCAGCAGCAAGATATGATCCCAGCGAAGTTATTTCAGGAACCTCAGGAAATCACCCAGGCATTGTATCGTTTTAAGGTGGATTGGGTCTCCGGTTTCTTTGTCGATCCGGCCTACAGCTTGTTGTTCGGGGGCTGCGCATATTATTTCTATCCGGATTTCTTCGCCTTGTTTATCATCCGGAAAAGCTTTCGGGAAAAAGCCCGATGGCTTTTTTATCAGCGTAGTGAGTTGCTCGCCCATGAGCTCTGCCATGTCGCCAGAGTCAGCTTCGCAGCTCAAATCTATGAGGAAATCTTCGCCTACCAAACCGCAACCACTGCGTTTCGACGCTTCTTCGGCGGCATTTTTCGGAGCCCGCGGGACTCCTTCCTTTTTCTCGGCGTCTCCGGATTGCTGCTGATCAATCAAATCGGCAAAGCCTTTTTGTTTCCAAACCTGCCTTCCTGGCCATTCTGGTGCCTGCTGGTATTCACCTTCGCGTGGCTGCTTGCGCGGCATTGCCGGGTTATGCAGACCCTCCGCAGAGCCAGAAAAACCATCACCTGCCTCTTTCCGGAGGCAGAT
The DNA here is from genome assembly GCA_041670605.1 of Lentisphaeria bacterium. Taxonomy (GTDB): domain Bacteria; phylum Verrucomicrobiota; class Lentisphaeria; order Oligosphaerales; family Oligosphaeraceae; genus JAQVUB01. Next base: position 6,522 of record JBAXYW010000078.1, on the reverse strand, counting down.
TCCTTACCCGTCCTCTTCCGCTGCAATGACAACGAAATCCGCGATCTGGCTTCCCTGCACAACCCGCAGGAAGCCCAAACATGGCTGGAAAACCGTAAAAACAGCTCCCTGCGTTGGCGAATTACCTGCTTCCGTTTCCAAAAGTAAGCACTACCTTGTTCCATTCGCCCCCGCGGGCTTCAGTCCGCTTCCCTAGAATGTAGCCGGAGCTTCCAGCTCCGGATCCGTTCCCGTTCCCGAAAGATTCCACCCTGCGCTATGGGGTCATTTCTGGGCAGGCGCATTCGTCGGATAAATACGTTTGTAGTTCAGCCTTAAGGCTGCGTGGCTCCCGCGGGCTTCAGCCCGCTTCCCGTCCCCGGATTTTCCCTAGAATGTAGCCGGAGCTTCCAGCTCTGGATCCGTTCCCGTTCCCGAAAGATTCCACTCTGCGCTATGGGGTCATTTCTGGGCAGGCGCATTCGTCGGATAAATACGTTTGTAGTTCCTTCCAAGTTGCAGCACCCTAGCAGGCGTTATGGAGTGTGACGGCTTGACGAAGTTTGCAAAGCGGGAGCGCTTTGTTCCCGCACTCCATATGAATGCGTCGTACACGCACGTTTGTAGCATTCTCTGGAATTTTCTCTTTTCTGTTTGACTTTATGCCTCTTGCTATTATCTTTTTTGAACGCTTAATCCGCGTTTCAGCCTGTTTTGTTATCGTCAGAAGAAAGTACAATACCCATGATTGACATTAAAATCCTGCGTGAAAACCCCGAAGCCGTCAAAGCCAATGCTGCTCGCCGCGGCTGCAGCGTCGATATTGATGCTCTATTGGCTCTGGATCGGCAATATCTCGACCTGATGCGTGAGGTCGAATTTCTGCGTGCTGAGCGTAACCGTCTGAGCAAGGAGTGTCAGAACAATCCAGAAGCTCGCGAGACGGTCAAGCAAATGAAGGGTACCTTGTCGGAAAAAGAGACGCAGATGGCGGAAGTCAAAGCCCAGGTGGATGAAAAACTGACTTGGCTGCCCAACTTTCTTGCTCCGGATGTCCCCGACGGAGCCGATGACAGCGATAATGCCGCTTTACGTTTTGTTGGCGAAAAACCCGTTTTTCCCTTTCAGGCGCTGGATCATCAAGCTCTCGGCGATAAACTGGGGATTATCGACAGTGTTCGGGGCGCCAAAGTCGCGCAATCGGGTTTCTTTTTCTGGCGCGGAGCCGGTGCGCAGCTGACCCAAGCCATGTTTTTCTGGGGTCAGCAGCAGTTGGTCAAACGTGGATTTACCCTGTTCATGTCGCCCTGCCTGGCTAAATCCCAGACTCTTTACGGCACGGGATATCTGCCCTTTTTCGCCGATCAGACCTATTCGATTAACGGCGAAGACTTGGCCCTGATCGGGACTTCCGAACAGACTTTGGTCGGATATCACGCCGATGAAACCCTCGAGGCCGCCTCGCTACCTCGCTGCTACACTGCATATACTCCATGTTTCCGCACCGAAGCTGGCAGCTATGGCAAGGAATCACGCGGAATTTTCCGGGTGCATCAGTTTCACAAGGTCGAGCAAATTGTTTTCTGCCTGCCTGAAGAGTCCCCAAAATATCATGAAATCTGCTTGGGTAATGAAGAATATCTGCTGCAGCAGCTCGGGCTCCCGTACCGGGTAGTCAATGTCTGCGTCGGTGACATGGGGGCTCCGGGTTACAAAAAATACGACATTGAGGCTTGGTATCCTGGCTATGGCGGCTATCGCGAAGTCACTTCCAATACCAATCTGACTGAATTCCAGTCCCGCCGCCTGAATATCCGTTACAAGGACAATGATGGCAACAAAGGTTTCGTCCATACCATCTCCGCCACCGGACTGACCGACCGGGTTGTCTGCGCAATTCTGGAAAATTACCAGCAGGCCGATGGCAGTGTCATTGTGCCGGAAGTCCTGCGTCCCTTCACCGGTTTTGATGTCATCAAACCGGGTTGTTGAAGTCTCGACCAGAGGGTCGGAGCCGGATTGAGTTCAAGCCCCCGGAAGGCGTCAATTCAGCCCGATTCTGAAACAAGCATCCGCAACCCCTTCTGCATGGGCTGTTTCCATCTTTGCCTCCATTCCCTTATAAAATTCAGATTGCCTCGCAACAGCATTACTCCTGTATTTGCTGCGGTCGCTGTTGCCGGCGCTTCCGGGTCTTACTGCGTCCCGGCGAAATTGAAAATTTGGAGAAGCTCCCTTGGGGCGAAAACAAGCCATATTCCGGCAAATTCTACGAGACTTTTGGGGGGTTCCCTTATTTTAAACGTCAAGCGGATGGGCGTTGCGTCTTTCAGGGGGACGATGAGCGTTGTCAGATGCATCAGCGTTTCGGCTTCTCGGTAAAGGCTCTCACCTGCCGCGGCTATCCGCTGAATTATGTCTCCACCTGGCCCGGTGAAGTATCCGTGTTGGCTCGCATGGATTGCCCGGCTGTTTTGCGCAACCAGGGGCCTTTGCTGTCCGAAAATCGTCAAGCGATTGAACAACTCTCGCAGGAATTGCATTTTGGCGGTGGTTTCAGCGAAGTCCAGCTGCAGGGTTTGTATCGGCCCAGCATCGAACTGATCTGCCAGACCCTGCAGGAAATGCTGCAACAGCTGTTGTTGCCACCCGGCGCTCTAGCCGTGCAGATGCTACTGCTTATTCAGCGCTTGGAAAAACTCGGAGCTGCTTTCCTGAATGACCAGAAAACTCTGCGGCAAGTACTCCCCACCATGCTGCAGAAAGCCCGCGAAGATTTAGAACAGCTCCTGCGCCCGGGATTGAGCGCTTTTTCTCGTGCCTTTTTCCGCCAGCTGCTCAGCGCATATTGTTTCCGCGATGAGGAAATGCTCAATACCGGCATCAAAGCCCGAATCAGCAAAACCTGGCAACTGAGCAAAACCATCTTCGGCGGCGGCAATTGGCGTTCCTTCGGCTGGGAACACCCGGATTTCCCCATCCGACAGGCCAACATTTTTCGCAAACCGAGTGCTGCGCCCGTCGCCGCGGACACTTGGGAATCCTGGCGGCGCTTTCTGGCAGTACGCTTGGAATGTTTCCAATTCTTTGGCTTTGCGTATTATCAGCTTCCTTTCTTTCCTGGCCTGAAGGCTTTGCTATTGACCTACCCCATTACTCTGGCTCAGGCCAGAGTCCATGCCGCCAGCGCCGGACGTCAGGAAGTCCACGCCGCGGATGTTGAATATGCTGTTTCGTCAGTCGATCACTGCCATGGCCGTTCCCCGCGCTTAAAATTCCAGTTCAGCCGGCAAAGTGAAAATTACTTTACCGGAGAGCGTTTTCCTTTCCTAATTGCCGATCTGGGATTACAGTAAGGCAGAGCTCCCGTTCCCGTCCGCGTCCGCGTTCCCGTGCCCGTGCAAGTATAGGATTTCATGTCAAGGCCTTATGCCCAACTTGGTATCATTGTCGCCGCCGGCGGTTCTTCTTCCCGCTTTGGTAAAGACAATAAACTGCTTCAGGATTTGCAGGGTTTGCCTCTGTTCTGTCACTGCCTGAGAAACATTTTTTCCACTGGTATTCCGGAGGCCAGCCTACTTGTCGTCCCCGAAGGAAGCCAGTCGAATTTTCAACGTCTGCTGCACGCGAATCTACCTTTGCAGGCGTCTCAAATTCAAGTCATTGCTGGCGGGGCGACCCGGACAGCTTCCGTGTTAGCCGGCTTGCAGGCTTTGCCGGAATCTTGCTGTTATGTCGCCATTTTGGATGCTGCTCGTCCCTTGAGTTCATCGGATTTGTTGCTACGTTGTCTGGCTTCTGCCCGAGAATTCGGCAGCGGGGTTGCTGCGCATCGCCTGACCGATACGATCAAACAAGCCGACGCCGATGGCAAAGTCCTTTGTACTCTCGACCGAAATACTCTCTGGGCTACTGAAACGCCGCAGGTCTTTCAACGCGACCTCCTGCAGAAAGCATACCGCCACAGCCAACTTGCCGAACGCACGGTTACCGATGACGCGCAGCTCCTCGAAGAAGCTGGATTCCCAATCCACCTCAGCGAAAATCTAAACCCGAATCCGAAAATCACGTTCCATAAAGACCTCCAGATCATGACAGGCAACTTTCCTGATACTTTTATCCCGGAATCTTAAATACAAAGGAGTACAATCTTGAAGACCCGAATACCCATTTTTTCAGTTTGTTTCTTTGCCTTGTTGGGTACTATGTTTGCGCTTTCCGCGCAAGAAACCCCAGCTGAGGCCACAGGGCAGGTCACCTTCAGCGCGGATGGCGTTTCGGCAACGATGAACGACTTCCGCTCTGAAAATCTCTGGATGCAGAGCCGCCAAAAAGCCAGCGACACCTGGCGTTTCTTTATGCATGGTTTTCGTGATCATAAAGCCACCCCGATTGTCTGGCAACAACTTTTCAAGGATGCAAAAGAAGCAGAAACCTGGATTGATCCCAGCCAAACCTTGAAAAATACCGTCAAAAAATCTACTTTTCCGGTACTGCTTATGGATGGCAAAAAGGCGCTGGTTTTTCCGAAACCCCTGCTGGATATTTCGGCTTTGGCGGGTCTGAAAGGACAGACCCTGCGTTTTTTTGTTTGGATCAAGGGAGAAAACTGCGGACAGGAAAAGTCGCTCTGGGATGGGGCTCCTGCCCTGACCTTAAGCCTGAAAGACAGCCTGAATAATCTGCTCAGCACCGAAGGCAGCCTGTTCAAGACCCGTGGCACTTTCCCATGGTTCTGCTATTATCTGCAAATCGACATCCCGGTACTGCTTAATACTACGGTCATCGAAACAAAAGTCGAGGAGAGTACAGAAAACCTGCAGTTGGATCTGATGGTCGCCATGCTGGATCCTTCACTGACTGCCATTCCCCAACTGCCGGATGGCGGCGGGCTCTTTCTGACCCTTAGCAATCCCGGTGGCGGAAAAGCCTACTTCAGTACTCTTTCCTGGGAAATCGCCGATAAAAGCAATTCCCTGCCGAAAAGCGATTGGGCCGACCCGCTCAGCGGCAGCCGCGCACCCAACCCGGATTATGATGAATTGCCAATGCATCTGTTCTTCGGACTCGACCGTAAGAAACACTGGAATTTCTTGCAGGGAAATCAGAATTCCCCGGATGTCACCAGCATCAAAGGCCTGGAACAATATTTGAAAAAAGCGGCAAAGGATTGGTTTCATATGCAGTACGGCGTCGCTTTCCTGCCCTATTTGCAGACCACCGGCACGACCTTGGAGCAAAGCGGCAGCTTCGAAACGGGTTGGCGAGAGCTGCTGGGGGATCGATTGGTCGCGCTGCAAAATCCGGAAACCGGGCTTTGGGGAGCTGACGGCATGGAAAGCCTGCTCGTCACGCAGGCCATTGTTAGCAAGTGTTTCAGCCCAAAAACCCTGCCGCGCAGTGATCTCGCCCAGGAGGAAACACCTTGGCTGAGTGTCACCCCAAACGGTGTGCCGAACGCCGGTAATCTTCTCAATAGCCTTCTCCACAGCCGCATGAAAGACAACGTCACCGGGAAAATCAAAGGCTGGAACCGCTTTGCTTTCCAGCCGGAATACCTCGGTGCTGGACAGCGGGACAAAATCTGCGACTTGGGAGCGACCTCCGCCGCTGTCCGACTGCTTGCTCAGATTGCCGCTCAAACCATTATCAGTAGCGAAAAAGAATTGGCGCAGCGCGCTATTCGGGAAGCTTGGGAATACAGCCTGGAAAACTTTATTACTCCGGAATATCTCTGGAAGCAGAATGACTTTTCTCTGACCGTCAGCTCCTCTGCATATATGTTTCAACTGCTGGAGGCGACGCCCTGGCTGGAACCACGCATCCTCAGCAGTTTAGCCGCATCCGAGACCGAAGCCAGCGAAATCCCAGGTGGCAAAATCCGTGTCCGTTGGAAGGACAAGAAAAACCAATTTGTCGCACTGCGGGTATATGCCGTCCCGGAAACTGTGCCGGTTGAGAAACTTTCCGAAGAGCATCTGATTGCGATTTTGAACCGGAATACCCGCAACCCGTTGACGGCGGATCCCCTGTTCGCGCTGCAGACTCTTGCCGCCACTTCCAAAAAACGATGGGGAATAACCCCTGAAAGCGAAGGCGCTGTCTACTTGGCGGCCAAACTGGCAAAAATTCCCCAGAAACTGATTTACGCCGACGGCGGCAGCGAAATCATTTTCCCCATGCCAACACCGGGGGAAACCCAGGATCAAGTACCCCTCAAATATTATTTGACCACCGTCACTTCCTACGGCGAAATGACACCCTTCCAAAAAATCCTCGAACCGTAAGACGGACACGGACACACAGACGATCTTCGGTTGTACTTGCGTCCACAAGCTAAGAGCCTTGCGACTGCCAATAGGACGGCGCGGGATATGGAGCGCCGGCGTCCTCGCCGGCATGGAAGATTTCTTTCCTCTAATACGGTTGTGTAAGCGTGAGCTATGGAGCGCCGGCGTCCTCGCCGGCATGGAAGATTTCTTTCCTCTAATACGGTTGTGTAAGCGTGAGCTATGGAGCGCCGGCGTCCTCGCCGGCATCCTG
>JBAXYW010000077.1:0-12117 GCA_041670605.1 Lentisphaeria bacterium | reverse complement strand
ATCTCTTGGCGCAGGGTGAAATCTTCCGGGAGCGGATCCGGAGCTGGAAGCTCCGGCTACATTCTGGGGAGAATTCAGGAACGGGGAGCGGGCTGAAGCCCGCGGGGGCCACGCAGCCTAAAGGCTGAACTACAAACGTGCCGATCCGACGAACATACCTGTCCCGAAATGATCTCTTGGCGCAGGATGAAATCTTCCGGGAGCGGATCCGGAGCTGGAAGCTCCGGCTACATTCTGGGGAGAATTCAGGAACGGGGAGCGGGCTGAAGCCTGTATTACAAGCCATTTTGGGCAATAAAAAGCCCCCTCTGATGCGAAGCATCCGAGGGGGCTGAATCTTAAGTTATAGAAGATTTATTTTTTGTATTTGACCGCAATACCGCGCAGGTGCAGTTCAACCTCGCTGATGACACCCAAGATGGATTTTACTTTGGTGTCGACTTCGATGTTCAGAATGTCGTCGGCGTCCAAGCCTTTGAGCGCATCATCTTTGGCGGCTTTAATGCTGGAATCCCCACTGCTGATCCAGCCCAAGATCGAGTTGGATTTGCTGACACCGCTGACGGGACCCAAAACCGTGACGTCCTGCATGCTTTCTGCTTTCGGCAGCATGAAGCAGCCTTTGTAGATGTCTGTCAGAATCAGGCCAGGGCCGGCATATTCAAAACCGTGGTTGGTCATTGAGGATGCACACCCTGAAAACAAGACTGCCAGCACGACTACCGACATAAGAGCAATCATTTTCTTCATTTCTTTCATTTCCTTTTTTGTTTTTTGTTTTTAAAAGGGACGGAATGTCCCGGAAAAGTAAAAGTACTATATCTCGAAAGGTTTGCTTTACAATTAAAAAACAAAAAAAACGGGTGTCAAGCACTTGAAAAATTGGTTCGGGTGCCCCTTCAAAAGATTTCGAGACCAGCTATACGGGAATTTTGCGTTCTACTGCCTTTCGGGAAAAACAGTTGCTAAAGCAGGTGCTGCAGAAGTCTGTTGTACTCGACTGATTTGTCCGGGAGCGGGGAGGATTCGGAGCTGGAAGTTTCGGTCTCTTTCCGGGAAGAATCCGGGAACGGAGAAGCGTTCTGAAGTCTGAACTACAAACTTGGGACGTACAACGCCAGAGGCCAGAGGCTAGTGAACAGAAAAGACGTTAAACGATGGATTTATGGCAAAAAAGAATTATAGTATGTCTTTTCGACTTAAAAGCGTCCCGGCGGCTTTGGTCTGGTTTCTGTGCCGGTAATTTTACGCATCTTTGCCCATATTTTGCGAATCGTCAAGGAGTTAAAGTGGAAAGCAAATCAATCAACCTGGATATCACCTGCACTGAGACTGCACCGTGTTGCCTGACAATGGCTGTGACGGTGCCGGCGGCGCGGGCAAAATCTGTATATGACAACATAAGCCGCAAGATTAGTGGTCAGGCTCGGTTGCCTGGTTTTCGGGCAGGCAAGTTGCCGGACAAAATTTTGTTTGCTCGATTTGGGAAGCAGATTCTTGATGAAACGATGGAAAGCTTGGTTCGTGATTCGATCAATGAAGCGATTCAGGAAAAAGGCTATAACTTGGCCGCCAGACCCCGTTTATTGGAGGAGGAGAAAATTGAATATAAGCTTGGTCAGGATTTTTCCTTCAACTCGAAACTGGAGATTTTTCCGGAGATCACTCTTCCGGAATACAAAGGCATTCAGGTGAGCCGGGATGCAGTGGAAGTCAGTGATACGGAAGTGAACGACATGATTCGGGAGTGGCTCGAACAGCGCAGCACCGTCGAAAAGGTCGACCGCCCAGCGCAGAAAAACGATATGCTTAAGCTTTCGTATACTGCGCAGGCTCCGGAAGAACTGTTGGACAATCCGAAATTGAAATATCTGTTAAAAGCTGAAAATACCTGGTTGATGCTGAGAGAACCTGAAATGTTGCCTGGAACCCAGACCGCACTGCTTGCGGTTTCTGCTGGCGACCAGAAGGACATTGATATTACTTTCCCAGAAAATTTTCGCATTGATGAGTTCAAGGGAAAAAGCTTTTCTTACCATTTTGACATTAGCGAAGTCCAGGGGCAACTTATTCCTGAACTCAATGAGAAAATTTTTCAGGAAGTCGGTGTTAAGGATAAAGAAGAACTCGATACTCGCGTTCGGGAGAATCTGCTGTCTCGGAAGAATCAGGAAGCTGAGCAGAAAGTTGATGAACAGGTTATCGAAGCTTTGCTTTCCGGACAGGATTTTCCCGTTCCTCCCAGCATGTTGAAAGTGGAACAGGCTCACCTGCTGGAGCGTTACCGTTCGGCCGCGACTCGTGGCGGGATCAAGGAGGAAGAGTTAAAGGACAAAGTGGCAGCGTTTGAAGCGCAAGCTGAACAGGAGGCTGTCCGCAAAATCCGGCGTACTTTCCTTTTGATGGAAATCGGGAAAAAGGAAAATATTTATCCCGAGCATCAGGAAGTCACGCAAGTGATTACGGAAATGGCTCAACGCGAGGGAGTGCCTCTGGAGGTCGCTGGTCGCAAGTTGAAAGAGAATGGCCAGTTAGAGTCCATCATGGCCGGAATCCTCGAAATGAAGGTGTTGCGATTTCTTGTGAATTCTGCGGAACAGGTGGAAGTGAAACCTTGAATAGAGATTGTAAACGCGCAGAGGTGTTATGAAGAAGGATAAGGCGATGATTAAGAATGACTATTATGTCCCTTTTGTGATTGAACAAACCGGTCATGGTGAACGGCAGTATGATATTTATTCCCGCTTGCTGAAAGATCGGATCGTTATGCTGGGAACGCAGGTCAATGATGCGGTGGCCAATACCATCGTAGCGCAGTTTCTGTTCTTGCAGAGTGAAGACCCGAAAAAAGACATTGATTTTTATATCAACAGCCCCGGTGGCAGTGTAACGGCCGGGCTGGCGATCTATGATACGATGCAGATGCTCAGCTGCAATGTGCGTACTTACTGCATTGGACAAGCTGCCAGTATGGCTGCCGTCCTGCTCTGCGCCGGCAGTGAGGGAAAACGCTTCTCCCTGCCGAATTCCCGGATCATGATCCATCAGCCCTCTGGTGGCTTCGAAGGAACGGCGGCGGACATCGATATCCAGGCCAAAGAAATCCTGCATATCAAAAAAGTCCTTTACGATATCTTGGCAAAACATACTGGAAAAAGCGCAGCTGACATCCAACGCGACAGCGAACGGGATTTCTTTATGACCGCTGAGGCCGCAAAAGAGTACCATATCGTCGATCAAATCTGCTTGCCAGCTACAAAAAGCAAAAAATAAATTTTGCGGCAGACGACTTTCTGTTATGCCCTTATCCCAAAACTTTTCATCATGACTAAAAATTCTAACAGCGACAGCGCATATAAATGTTCTTTTTGTGGACGAAGTGATCAGGACGGAGTGCTGGTTCTTCCCTCCGGTGTCAAGAAATTATGCATCTGCAATCTTTGTTCTTCCGCTGTGCAAGCGGCCTTTGAGGAGATTATTGGCCCTCCTGTAAAAAGTTCTCCACGCAGTCGTGCGGCCTCAGAAAAACACAGTGTTTTGAAACTGCCTGAAACCGGTACTCCGCTCGATCTGAAAAAGTTTTTGGATCAGTATGTAATCGGCCAGGAAAGGGTCAAGCGGATTCTTTCGGTGGCGGTGCACAATCATTATAAACGGTTGCAATACTTGGCTTCTGGTAAGACACTGTCACCGGATGTTGAAATTGAGAAGAGTAACGTCTTGCTGATTGGGCCGACCGGATCGGGTAAGACTCTGTTGGCCAGAATTTTGGCAAAAAAACTCAATGTTCCTTTTGCGATCTGCGATGCGACGACATTGACGGAAGCCGGCTATGTCGGCGATGATGTCGAGAATATTCTTGTTCGCTTGTTGCAGGCGGCGGATTATGATGTCAAAAAAGCACAAATTGGCATCATCTACGTCGATGAAATTGATAAAATTGCAAAACGCTCGGAGAATGTTTCGATTACCAGAGATGTCTCCGGTGAAGGCGTTCAGCAGGCTCTGTTAAAAATTCTGGAAGGGACGGTTTCCAACGTTCCTCCGCAGGGCGGGCGAAAACACCCGCAACAAGAATATGTTCAGATCGATACTACGAATATCCTGTTTATTTGTTCCGGCGCTTTTGTCGGACTGGAAAAAATCATTCAGCGTCGGGATGGGGTACGGGTGTTGGGTTTCGGACGCAAGGCGGATGTGGATGCACTTGATTTGAGTAACCAGGAGCTCAATCCGCTGGATTTTGTCGAACCGGAAGACCTCTTGAAATTCGGCCTGATTCCGGAATTCGTCGGACGCCTGCCGATTACAGCGGCTTTAAAGGAATTAAACCGGGAGGAACTGATTCGTATTCTGCAGGAACCGAAAAATTCGTTGATTCGTCAGTATCAGGTTTTATTTGCGATGGATAATGTTGAGCTGACCTTTCAACCGGAAGCCCTAGAAGCCATTGCGGAGAAAGCGATCCATAAAAAGGCGGGCGCGCGTGGCTTGCGTTCGGTGATGGAAAATATCATGACCGATATTATGTTTGAAATTCCGGATATGGGGGGTAAAAAGGCGAAATGCATCGTCGATGCCGCGGTCGTTCATGGGAAATGCAAGGCTCATGTTCAATCGGCTTGAGAACTCTGACGAGGAAGGAATATGCTGAGTTGTGATGCTTAACGTGCGGATGAATAAGTCTCCGGAAGACGCGGGTCGGATTTTAAACAGCAGGAGCGTTGTGTCGGCCAGACAAAAAAAATCCGTATTCTGGCTCTGCAGTTTGCTTTGCCTCGTTTGGGTCAATTTGCTGTTTGGGCAGACGTCACGCCCGGCTTCGATTCGCTTCAAGAAGCTCAAAGCTGGGCCGTATCTCTATCTTCGTGATGTGGCTGGTTTTTATGGCATGAAATATTCTGTAGACGGAAAACGAGTCCGTCTGCATTCCCGTTACAGCGCTCTTTATTTTACGCAGGACAGCCGGCTTTTTCGTATGAACGGGCTGGAAGTAAATTTGTCTTTCGCCATTGTCAAAGACAAAAATGAAATGCTGTTGGCGCAAACGGACTTTCAATATTTTATCGATCCCATTCTGCGCAAAAACGTGATTCCACGTCGTCGTATCCGGCATATTTTGTTGGATCCTGGGCATGGCGATAAGGATCCGGGGGCACAGCGTCAGGGGGTTATGGAAAAAAATGTCAATTTGCTGCTTAGCCGTCGAATTGCAGCGATCTTGCGTAAACGCGGATATAAGGTCAGTCTGACACGTGATCGGGATTGTCTGCTTCGCCTGGAGCAACGCACGGCATACGCAAAACAGTTGCAACCGGATCTATTTTTGAGTATTCATTGTAATGCGATCAACAATGCCAGTATCGAAGGCATTGAGACCTATATTATCAATCCGGCTCATACTCCCTCCAGCGGTGGCAACGTCTTTGCCAAAAAAGCCGCTCCGGGTAATTCCTTTGATCGGGAAAATGCTTTGCTTGGTTTTCTGTTACAGACCCATCTTTTGAATGCCACAAAAGCTGTTGATCGTGGTATTAAACGGAAGCAATTTTATGTGATCAGGGAGGTCGCCTGTCCCGCTGCCTTGCTGGAACTTGGCTTCCTCAGCAATGATAAGGAACGAAAAAAGCTGCTGGAGTCGCATTATCAGGATAAGTTGGCCGTGGCAGTGTGCGATGCGGTCCAGGAATATGAAAATATATTACGCCCGGACAAATGATTTATTTTTGTACGATATCCCGCCCGGTTCTCGTTTTTTCTTTTGTTTCACATGCGTTTGGCGGCTGATTTTCCGAATTTCGAGGCCGGGGTCGCTCTTGAAAAAGCCCAGCTCCGGATGCTCTTGATCTGCTGCTCCATCGTATCGGACAGCGGAACAATTTTGGCGATGACATTGCTCAGATCGCGTTGCGTAAAAGGCCTCTTTTCATAAAATGCGTCGGTACGCGCGGAGATGACCGCTTGTTCGATTTCGGCACCATTCCAGCCATCCGTCATAACCTGCAGCATCTTGAAATCGAATTCCTCTAAATTTGCGTCATTTCGAGCCAGATGAATGCGGAAAATTTCTTCCCGCTCCAGTTGAGTGGGCAGATCACAGAAAAAGACTTCGTCAAAACGGCCTTTGCGGAGGATTTCAGCCGGCAATGCCTGAATTTTATTTGCGGTAGCAGCGATAAAGATCAAGGGTGGTTTTTCCTGCATCCAAGTTAGAAAACTGGAAAAAATATGCGAGGCGATTTTTTGTCCTGTTTCATCCAGTCCCAAGGCATTCTCGATTTCATCAATCCAAAGGACTGCGGGGGCTACGGCCTCAATCGTTTTCAAGGCCCGGTGAAAGGCTGCTTCCGGGGAACCATACAGCCCGGAAAACACTAAATTCATATCCAGGCGAAACAGGGGAATATTCCAAAGTGACGAAATCGTTTTGACGGCCAAGCTCTTGCCGCAACCACTAACCCCCATCATCAACAATCCCTTGGGGATCGGGACTCCGGCAGCTAAGGCCTCCCGAGAAAAAATTTTCTCTCGTTTGCGCAACCAGTCTTTGAGATTATCCAGGCCGCCGAGTTCCCCAATTTTCCAACGGGGGGGAGAAAATTCCAGAAAACCGGATTTTTTTACCACATTTTTCTTTTCCGAAAAAATTTGATCGAGCAGTTCTTCCTTAGTCGTTTTTCCGCTACTGGCGACTCTTTGCAGGACAAAAAGGATTTCATTTTCGGTCAATCCCTTGAGTGCCAGTGTGATTTCTCTCACGGCCTTTTCGGGGATCAGGGTCTGTTCCTGATGCTGATTGACTTGTTGAACCAGCAGCAAAATTTCTTCTTCGCCGGGTGGTGGCACATCCAGTAGTTGAATTTCCTTTTTTAACGCTTCTGGTAAAGTCAGGTCGGCACAGAGAAGAATAATCGTACGATCCTTTTTCCCCTGCCCATCAATAAAGGCTTCCCGAAGGGCACGAACGACCTCGGCTTGCTGCAGAAAAGGGGCTAGATCTTTGAATATCAGAACGCCACGCAGATCCTCCTGGACAAGCTTCTGAAGAGCATGCGCAGCAGAAATGCTGTCGGGAACCCCCTCCAGCCCGCTCAGGCAAGACCAGCAGTGCAACGATCCAGGGTCAGATTGCTTTTTCAAGACCTCCCGGATACCGCGCATAATACGCTCTTCCTCCGGGCTGTGGATATAAACAATCGGACTCTGACCGGCGAATATGCTTTCCAGTTGAGTATGCAGTTCAGACATGGTTTTCGTAATTTCGGCAAGCAGAAGTTGGCAATAACTTTTTTCGAGAAAAAAACCGTTTATTGGACTGTTCCGATAGCCTTTTTTTCCTTTTCTGTCATGATCATTAACAAGCGGTTACCCAGATCAAGATTCTGTTCTGAATACACCAGACGACAAGCCAATTCGACGCCCGCCAGTGCTCTCTGATATTCTTCCGGAATTCGTTGCCAGCGTTCGGGGAAACGGGTACGGAAGATTGGCGGCAGGTGGGACAGCAGCAATTCCTCGCTGATGAATTCGGGATGCGAGATCAAATAATCCGCAATCTGCGTTTTGCTGGTATTGATTTCACGGCTCAGTTTTTCGGTCAGATCGGTCAGCGGAGTCCCGGTTGTCAGGAATTTGCTATACAGCCAATTCGCTTCCTGACGGGACAGATGACGGAGGATTTCCATCACTTGCGCAACCAGCTCTTCCTTGTTGGTCTTGAATTCTTCTTCATCCAGCATCAGCCCACTGAGAATTTCAAACGAGGAAGTGATCACTCCACATTTATTGGCCGAGGCGTCTTTGATAATCCATAAGCCCTGTTGCTGCATCAAGTCCCGTGCCTTTGGGGTAATATAGGAATTCGCGCCTTCGACAATGGCTTTGAAAGAAGCTTTGCCATTCGGGAAAAAGCTTTGCCAATTTTCTTCATTGATTGTAGAGGGGCGCCCGCCTCCCGGGATGAAAACATCGGCATAGTGTATGAGGTTATCTTGGAAAAGCTGCATAAACTCATCTTGACTGAGCAACGTTTCCAGCAATTTTCCACCTTGAACCCGATACTGACGATGGCATTGTTTGCCATTCTCGATGATGGGTTTGGACAAGGCGAACAAGGCGCCTTCACCATGCAGTTTTTCCGGATTGAAAGAGTCCAAAGCAAAGGCATGGATCAGCCGTTTGATTTCCACTCGGTCAAGCCCGTCCGGATCATAAGCGATGGCCGGCCCATCGGTGATGGCAATGATGCGTAAATTCGGATAGAGGGGAACTCCTTTTTCCTCGGCCAGGAGCAATTTCATTTCATTGCCGGCGACATCCCCGCCGGGTCCTCCGGCAATCTTCACACTGAAGGAGTCTTTTTGCGGCTGGATGCCGAGTTCTTCAAGGGTTTTGAGCAGATATTGGTGCACTCCGAAACTGGTAACTCCATATTCCTTATGATTGATGCCTGCTCCTGGTTTACCGGAAATCAATCCCGATCCGAGTGTATAGCCGACTTCACTGGCATAGTTGCCGATCCATTCAATCATCGTATCAAACATATTTTCATCAGGGCCGATCTCGATGATTTCGCGGCTGCCCAAGCGATCCACTATGTTTTTGTCCCGCAAGGTTTTCTGTTCATCATAGTTAATCAGTGACAAGAAGGCGACAGTAATACTGCGCTGCATCTGCCAGAGTACCGGTTTCAACTGACCCGGATCGCTGATCGGCTCAAGCAAGGTTAGCACCTTTGAGCCGCCTTCGTAAATGTCTTTGTTTTTTAATTGCTGGGTATGAGCCAGAACATAGCATTCCCGGAAGGCTTCATCCCGTGCATACTCGTAGTTGTCTTGCATATCCAGTGTGGTGTTGCCTTGTCCTGGAATCACACTGCGCCAGCCACCGCGGGCAATGTCAGTGAAACGAATCTGATAACCCACCGTTTTGCGACGATAAAAGAAAAAGACGCCGTGCGGAATATCCGCCGGAAATGCGGATGCATAGTGTTCACTCATCGTACGATAAAATTTGCAGAAATCCGCACTTAAGCGAAAGGCGAGCGCCGTTTTATCAATGCTATAAAAGTTGCTTTTCAAAATGCATTCCAAAAAGTTCAAAGCGGCTCGCAGAATGGTTTTGACAAAATAATTTTTGTTTTGATTTCCAGTATTGATTTGTTCGATTTGTTCGTAGAAGAGCTTATGGAATTTTGCTTCCTGCGGAGCATTTGGATGGGGCAGAGCGGGATTAAAACGTTGTTCAAATTCGGCAAATAGTTGACCCGAAAAATTGGAGTAGATGGCAAGATATCTGGTAATATCATGGTGTGTAAAATCGTTACGGTCAATATACGTCAGCTGGCTGTGCAGGAATTCACACAGACAGCGAATCCAATTGGCGGCAGGCAGGCTGAAATGTTGACGTTTAACCAGTTCCTGATGCAACAGGTCATTCATTTCAACCCATCCCAGCATGCGGATATCTTTAAGCAGGGCATCGAGTCGTGCTGGAGTCAAGGTATCTCCAGGGCGCGGGTTCAGATACATGGTAGCCAGCATGATGGGTTGCCGATCAAAGGCGGTGATATCGTTATTACTGCTTATTTCCCGGAAATAACAGCGCCGGGGTTCGAGTCCATGCGTCAGGATGATTTCCAGTAGTTGGCTGCAGAAGTCTTTGTTGCTGGTCGGCATCGGCCAAGCGACCGCCAAACGCAAATTTTCCTGATTCCATTCACTGATTTCCACTTCGATGAAATCATTCTTTTGCGCCCGTAATACCCATTCGATCCGTTGCACCAATTTTGTGCAATCCAGATCAGCCAGGACGTTAAAATTCAGGCGTCCGAACAATTCTGCCAGAGCCTCTTCTTGTCCATTTCCGTATTGCCTGACGTATTCCTTCTGCAATTTTTCCAGCGTGACATGGGGGGTTGCCGGTGCTCCCTGAACCAAGGTATAGTGTTCGATGATCAAGGTGGCGGGTTCATTTCCTACCAGAAACGTCTTTTCCGATTGGTGTAAGGATGCATTCAGCAGATGCTGCCCATCCATCATCCGGCTGGTAACTGCTGGATTGTTGTCCTCGCTGAGCAGATAGACAAAAAAGACCTCGCCATTGAAGTCCGCCCGCCGAATCCCGGATTGCTGGTCGAGATTGCAAAGGAAAGGGAGAACCTTTCCAATTCGATCCGCAAATGTCCGAAAAAAATATTCCGGCATGATGTCTTTCAATAGTTGGTAGGCATCGCCAATTTTTTGTACCTGTTCAGCAATGATTCCATTGAAATCAGTCATCACACTTGCTCTCCTTGTCAATCTGTTTTCGCTTGTATTAGCAACAGAAAATCCAGCTTCTGCATTTCGAGATGCGTTCCTTGAAAATAGGCTTTTAATGTATCCTCATTTCGGCAACTTGCCATTCCTTGGCCGTGTGGAAAACGGCAAAAAAACCTGCTCTTTTTGCAAGAACGCTACAAAAAAAACGGTTCAGAAGGGGAAAATTTGCAAAGTCCGAAAAAGGAATTATACTATATTTAACTGTTTTGTCAGTGTTTTGTCTCTTTTGCTCTGGCTGGATTGACCTGTTTCTCCCTCCCTCCTCCTCTCTTCTCACGTCCAGTCAGGGCTTTTTTTTTGTGTTTTTCAGGAGGATTACAGATATTCAAGAAGTAGCAGTTGGAAAAAGAGCCGGATTGGCTTTATATTGTATGGTTTACCGTTATTCGCAGGTGAGATGACTGGATCATTACACAAAAGCGGATGTGAATCCCAGTGTGGTTTGGTAGCGAAAACGCTCAAGGCAAGGAAACATGGACAAACAGAAAAAAGAAGCAACGATCAAGGAATTTCAACGTTCAGCCACGGATGTTGGTTCAGTAGAAGTGCAGGTGGCTTTGGCGACTGCACGTATTACAGAGTTGACAGCGCACCTGAAGTTGCACAAGAAGGATTTCAGCACTCGTCGCGGATTGGTAGCAGTGGTGAACAACCGACGGACTCTGCTGAATTATCTGCAACGTGAAGATTACGACCGCTATATTACACTGGTACGTAAACTCAGTTTACGCCGATAGAGTATCGAATTTCGTAAGACGCTTTGGGTTGCCGGCAACCGGCAACCGGAGTGACTTGGTATCTGAGTGTCATTGGGTAAGGTAGCAAAGCAGAAGCTGGTGGTGGAATTGGTCGGCATTGGCAATCCGATTTTTTTGGGATGATCGATGCCGCAATTCCGCAGTAACCGGTGCTTGGCATTCGGCAAATCTGCCTGCCTGCAGAACAAAGGAAAAGCAAAATGAGTATTGAGAATATCAGCGTGGCTCTGGGCAATGGAAAAGAGCTGCAGATCGAGACCGGTAAAATGGCTCTGTTGTGTAATGGTTCAGTAACCGTACGTCAGGGCGATACAGTGGTGCTGATTTGCGCGTGTAGCGCAGAGCCGAGACCCGGAATTGATTTCTTCCCCCTGCAGGTGGAATACCGCGAACGCTTCGCCGCCGCCGGAAAAATCCCGGGTGGCTTTTTTAAACGCGAAGGCCGACCGACCGAAAAAGAAATTTTAACGGCTCGCATGACCGATCGTCCCTTGCGCCCACTTTTCCCGGAAGGCTTCATCAATGAAGTGCAGATTGTTTCTACCTTATTGAGTGCCGATGGTGAAAATGAAGCCGATGTCTTAAGTATCTTAGGAGCTTCGGTGGCATTGATGGTCTCCGACATTCCTTTCAATGGTCCGGTAGGTGCATTGCGGGTGGGACGTGTTAACGGCCAGTTTGTGGCCAATCCCACGCATGCGGAAATGCTGGACAGCGATATCGATTTGGTGTACGCTGGTACCGCCGGCAAAGTCATCATGATTGAAGGAAGTTCCAGTGAAATCAGTGAAGAAGATCTGCGCGATGCGCTGCTTTTTGCGGATCAGATCGTTTGCAAGCAGATCGAAGCCCAGAAGGATTTGGCTGCCAGAATCACTAAGAAGAAATTTGCTTTTGTACCCAATCTGCCAGCTTCGGATGTTCTGAAGGCCGGTATGGAGTTCTGCAGCGATCGCCTGCAGTTGGCCTGTTCTGCGCCCACGAAACTCGAACGCCAGGAGAAGCAGGATCAGCTCTTTGCCGAAATGGTTGAAGCT
>JBAXYW010000076.1:0-12158 GCA_041670605.1 Lentisphaeria bacterium | reverse complement strand
TCTCAAGAGCGTCTCCGCCAGCTCTGTCGCCGAACAGGACAACATCCGTCTGGGCAACGTGGACTCCTGGGCTGATCTGACCGGCACTCCGGCGCCGGAGAACTGACCATGCCATTGTGGAATGGCCATGCAGTCTCCGTGCCCGGCAACGGGCACATCCGGCGGGAAATCCCCTGCCAGGACGCCAGCGGGCTGTGGTTCGCACCCCGTCCGTGCCTCATCGTCTGCGACGGGCGTGGCAGCGCGAAACTTTCGCACCTGGGAGCACGGGCGGGCGTAAAGGCGTTCCGTTCCCAATGCGCAGTGATGGAGAAGCGCCTGGCCAATCTGCTGGATACGCGCCGCTGCGACTCGAAGGGTTGGCTGCATTTCTGCCAACTGATGATACGCACGGTCTGCCAGCAGAAGATTGAGCTGGCGGAGGAATATGACTGTCCTGAGAGCGAGTTTGATTTCACCATCGCCTTCGCCGTCTGGGGACAGCGCCGTATCGGCTTCTTCCAAGTCGGAGACGGGGCACTGGTTATCCGCAGGAATGGGGAATGCCAAGTGGTTTTTCTGCCGGACAAGGGCGAGTTTGAAAACCAGACCCGCTTCCTCCATCCGGGCGATGACTTGAAGCGCAAGTTCCACGCCGTGATGATGAACGCGGCTGGCGTCACGGGACTTGCCGCCAGCAGCGACGGCCCCGAATACCTGATGTTCGAGTTGCAGACGATGAAGCCCGGACCGATTTTCACCCAGATGTTCGCTGACCTGGAGGCCGGCCAATTCACACGCCAGTCCGCATTGGATTACCTGACCGGTTCACGCTGGTCACGTGATCCCAGGGGCAATGATGACCGCTCACTGGCAATTCTATCATTTATGGAGGAAAAACAATGAATAGGATATTGAGTTCGCTGCTTGCTATCCTGGCTTTAAGCCTGACTGGCTGCAGAACCAGTTACATTGATACGCTTCATAATGCCAGGATTCGTATTTACAATGCCGTCTGTGAAGATGGCACTCTCCAGCAGTGCAACCTCAATGCAGGAAGTAATATTGCCATGCATCTTGCCTGTGACGAAACCATATACTGGGAAGGAAAATTGATGGAAATGGATATTGCCGTCCCCGACTGGCGGAAACGCCTCGAGAAAATCGCCAGAGAACCGACCGGGTATGAAGGCGGCTCCATGGCCCCGCTGGTACGCCATATGCGACTGTATGATTATGCGGATGGCATTGCCACTGAATTGAAAACGATGTACTTCAAAAAGAAAAAGAAAGGCGCCGGAAAGAACTCCCCGCAGGATTTTCCTTAAAATGTGCAGGGTTTTCGTATAGTAATCGCTTTATGGATGTCGCTTTATGGATGATTGATTTGCATGCCATCATCAAAAAAACTGTTTTTTTGAATAATCCGCTTGCAAAAGCCAATACCATAGGCAAATTAGTATTGTGGGTTCGATTTCCACGCTCACAACCAAATCGTAACTGTGACTACCAGACAGATCAAAACTCCCACCCGGATTTTCCTGCCCAAGCACCCCTCAGGCACTTGTGCTTTGTTTCTCATGCGTGTACACAGGTTGTGTTAGGTCTTGAGCTACCACAGGCGGCAGCGCACTTGTTTTGTCTTTGCCACTTTAGGGTTTCCCGCAAATATTAACATTTGGAGCTTTAGCAGAAATGAATCAAAACATCAAGCAGAATTTTTTAGACAGCTGCTGTTCCTTGCGTCAAATTATAGAAGAAAATTTGGAACTGACAGGACAGAATCTGCTGCAAGAGATTGACTTTCTGGAGAATCAACTCCGGGATTATCATTTCAAAGTTTATCTAATCGGTGGCTTTTCGTGCGGAAAGAGTTCACTGTTGAATGCCTGGTTGGGAAAGAAAGTGCTGCCGGTTGGACTGACACCGGAAACTGCCGTTTCGGCCGAATTGTATTATTCGCAGAATGAGCGGATGGAGTTATTTTCACGCGAAGACAGTCAGATCCCGCAGACCTTGAGCGGCGTAACTGACGAGAATTGGGAAATAGTCAAAAAACGTGCCAACAACAACGAGTTAACTAAGGTTCAAGTTTGGCTGAATCATCCGATCCTTGAGAAGCATGCCGATGTCTGTGTAGTCGACATGCCAGGCTTGAATTCCAGTTTGCCTGCACACGAATATGCCTTGAATCAATTCCTGCTTGATGGAAGCCCTTTTATCTTCTGCGTTCCCATGTCGGATGGAACTGTGCAAAAAGATGAAATTGCGTTTCTGGACAAAATAAAAACGATCAAGTCGGATGGTGGGTTTTTCCTGCATGTTTTGCTGACAAAAGCGGATGAAAATATACCGGATGATCAGAAGGAAATTCGTTCTCATGTGGTTGCAACAATACGTGAAAAAATGGGAATTCCGGCGGAAGATTTGAAATCGGGAGTGGTCTCGATCCGCGATGGGTTCGATGATTTTTCGTCATTGCTTGAGTCGCTTGTCGAAGCGAAAGATGAAATCTTCAAGATGAAGTTTCTGCCACAGATTGAAGACCTCTGCGCACAAGCTCAACGTCCTCTGCGGATGATGCTTTCCCAAGGGCTTTCGACGGAAGATTTGGATGCACAATTGACGCAAATTCAGACATCAAAGGCACAGTTGTCCAAGAAAAAAGAAGGCTGGCAGAGTGATATTGAGCGCGATATTCCCTCAGCCACGACCCGGATAGTTGAAAAGACAAAATCGGCGTTGTACGGAATGAAACGCCAACTCATTGAGCAAATAAAACAAGGCTATCAAGGCTCGCATGAAATCTCTTCTACTATGAAAAGTGTGATTCTCTATGAAATGGATAATGAGGTCCATGTGATTTTTGACCGGATCATCACTAAAGTCGCTAACGAATATGGCCCTGTTTTGACGGTTGCCCTGGAAGAAGTATCTCTTACGGCCGAAGCCACTGGAAAAATAGAAGTCCAGCGGCATACTGGAGGGGGCCTTGGCATTGGAGTGGCTGGTGGAGCAGCTCTTACTTATGCCAGTATTTGTGCTTATGCCGGGTCAATTGTTCCCGGTATTGGAAACTTGATAGGCGCCGGGATTGGTGCTTTGGTTGGCGCCATTGCTGGGGGGGTATATGGGCACGCCATGACTGATAATGGCAAATTGGAAACAGAGCTTTCACAGCAGCTTGAACAGCAGGCTGAAAGCGCAAGGCCAGCAATCATTGACGCTTTCGATAAAACATTTTCCAATTTCAACAATGAACTCGAAGAAGCTTTGAGTCTTAAGTTGTCAACGATAGAAGAACAAGTCAAACAAGTTCAATCTGAAAAGGCTGAAAAGCGGAAAGACTATATGGAACGGCAGGCTCATTTTCAAGAGTGCTCCTCCCGTATCGATGAGATCCTTGCATTGTACGCATGAGTAAGGGGACAACATGGGACAAAATACTTTTGCACAGCATATGGCCGAAACAAAACAGGAAGCAAATGTTGTTTCCGACATCACCGCGGGAAACTTGGAAAAGCGCTTTGATTTACTTTCAAAACTAATATCCTCGCCACAGCGTTTGACTGATGATGAGGCGATATTTCAGCAGCTGGTAAAATTAATCCGCTCTGATTTCTTGCGCCTGTGTGCCAACATTGGCATCCCTGGAGAAAGTGCCCTGTACAACGACCTTCTGATTCTATTAGGGGATTTACGAGATTTGATGGAGTTCCCCTATCTGGCTAATAAGAACATTTTAGCAGTAGGAGGGGGATTCAGTTCCGGCAAATCCCGTTTTATCAATTCTATTCTGGGGATAGACCAGTTTTTACCGGAAAGTAACTTGCCAACAACGGCAATTCCGACTTACCTGACAACTTCAGATAAAGAAATGATACGGGCTCTCAATTCGTTCAACCGCCTGCAGGAACTGGATCATAATGAACTCCAATCCATATCACACGTTTTCAATACAGGACAAAATGTCAAGGACATCAAAATCTCCTTTTGTCATATTTTGAAACAGATTGAAATTCAGACTCCACATTTTAAATGGTCAAACATCGCATTGCTTGACACGCCGGGATATTCAAAGCCCAGTGCAGAGGAAGACGGGGCGGATGCCGGCAATACAGATGCGGAAAAAGCTCGCGAACACTTGAGTCTGGCTGATCATCTGATCTGGGTTATTTCGGTGCATGACGGTACATTTCAGCAATCGGATATCGTTTTTTTACAGGAGAAGCTACAATGGGACAGGCCTGTTTACGTTCTCATCAACAGATGCGATGACAAGCCCAAAAGCCAAGTTGAACAGGTTTTTGCGCGTGTAGAAGAAGATGTGCAGAATGCCGGCTTCAAATTGGCCGGCATATCGGCTTACTCAGCCGCCAAAAAGAATGTCTATTTTGGCAATGACCCGAAAAGCTGGTTTACGGAAATTGATGGCAAAAGGAAACTCACGCATTGGCGAGGGCGGTTCAAGGCGATATTTGATAAAATTATCCGTTCCAATGCCGAGGCGGAAAGTCAGCTGAAAATTCTGAATAATGGCCTGAAACCCATATTTATGAAAGACGACCTTCTTAATCCGGAACAAAAAAATGCCCTACAGGAAACGATGCGCGGGATGGAACGCAAATGTAAGGAACAGGCTGAGGCAAAACGTCAGTTTATCATTTTTAATGAGAAGGTTGAAAACCTTGTCGAAAAACTGCTTAAGCAAATCAATGTGCAAGAAGAAACACCTTCCGACATAGGAATCATGGGAGTGTATCGCGCCCGGACATCGAATGAATTGCACGGAAGAAACAAGGGAGAGGCCTTTACGGGGGTGGTGAAACGACTCCTGAAGGCTTCCGGCTTCTGTTATATCGAATGCAATGGGTTTGCAGATCTCATCAGAATAAAATATAGCGATCTTGTAGCCCATTATACCGAACCGGACAAGTATTTTTCGGTGGGAAAAACAGTTTTGTTGAAGCTTTATGACATTGACCTGAAGAAGGAAACGATGACCTTTACCATCAGCCCTGAATGAGGAAAGAAACATGGCCTTTTTGAATCGAAAATCTTTATCGAAAATTGCAGATGAAGCAAATGTGAAACCGCACTCTTTATTTGAAGTTTGCGAGCCTTCAGTCGATGTGCTAATGGCCTATCTGCAGGGCTGCGTTCTCGCTGTGCTGATCAATGACGAGAATATTTCCGAGAGTGACCATCGAAAACTCAACATATTGGGCGCAAGCCTCAAGTTGTCGCAAGATGACATTGATTTGTGCATCAAGACCGTAGAGAATCTTTCATCTGATCAGGAAAAGGAAGAGTTTGTCAGTGAATGCCTCGCCCTTTTAAAAACCAATGGAGTTCCGCATTATTTCATGCATGATTTCCAGTCGTTTCTGGATTTTTCATCAAATTCTGAATCGACGGCGTATGTCGATGATTTTGGCTCGATTCTGTTCGCAGACCGTGACTGGAAGAGCATTGATGAAAAACAATTTAAAGCTCTGCAGGAGGAAAAAAATGCACAAAAATCAGAGCAGGAGACACAGCTTTTTCTTTTGGATATGAATAAACAACTCGCGTCCTTGGAATCAAAGGAAGTGCTTGATTATAAGGATATAGAGCTGTTGTCAAAGCACATTCATTCACAGAGTTACAAGGCAATTGGTGTAACTCCTGTAAAACATGAGATGCTAGAGGCGACTGATAATGAACGTCAGATCTGGCGTCGTATGATGTTTCTTGGCCTGTTTTTGGGCAAAATCAGAAACGAAGAGGAGCTTAATGGAATTTCAGAAATGTGTATTTTTCAGCGGACGGCTACGGCCCTACTTGGCAGAGCAACATATATGCAAGAGAGCCAGACTATGGACCGCCAAAGAATGCTCGAACTTTTGACAGAGTGGGGATTTTTGTCGATGTGATTGATTTTGTGATACTATAGGCTTGAGGTAAAGCATGGCAACGGTAAATGATTTGACCAACCTGTTTCCTGCTGTTGAGGAAAAACTGGAGCAGCTGAACAATGATTTTTTTGCCCAGGTTGAGGATTTTCGTCAGCAGTTAAAGATATTTCAGGATGCTGTCAGCAAAAAGCAGGAAGAAGGGCGTGTTCTTTCTATTTCGATCGTAGGGCGGGTAAAAAGCGGGAAATCGACTTTGTTGAATGCCTTGCTGTTTGATGGTGAAAGTGTGCTGCCCCAGGCAGCCACGCCCATGACCGCAGCGCTGACCTTTATCCGATATGCTGAAAAATGCTGTGCGGAAGTGCAGTTTTTCTCTAAAGAAGAATGGTCTACATTCCAGGACCAGGCAAAGGAATTTGATGAACTCTGCCTTAAGGCGCGTCAGGAAATCGAACAGGAACACCGCGACGCAGCTGAACGGGCAAAAAAGAAATGTCAGATATACCGTCCTCAGGAGATTACTCAGACCATCATCCGTGACCGGGTCAAGCAGCAGTATCGGGACATCAAGACTTACGACATGTATGAAGCGGCAAAAGAACAGGTCGTTATGGCGGGCAAAGTGTCAAAGGACTTGCCGCCATTCCTGGGAACCACCCAGACGGTTGTTTCCGATGTCAAGACGACAATCGAGTTGACTGGCAAACTGCAGGACTATGTTGGTGCCAACGGGCGCTACACCCCTTTTGTCTGTTCTTCAACGATCTATTTCAATGACGACCGGATGAAGGGATATGAAATCATCGATACGCCTGGAACCAACGATCCTATCATATCACGAGGGAAAAAAACGGCAAATAGTCTCGCCAAAACTGACGTCGTGCTGGCAATCAGTCCTGCGGGGCGGTTTGTCGATTCCTCAGACCTTGTGCTTCTCAGTCAGAATCTTCCTTTGAGCGGCATCAAACGCTTTGAACTTATCGCCTCTCAATATGATTTGGCCGTCCGGGGCAATGAAAACAAAATAAGTAAGGATATGCCACCTTTGAACCGTCTCGTTGAGGGAATGAGAATGGTGCAGAATGAGCTGTCTGACAGTTTTCAATCCCGTATTGAGGAAATCGTCGCCTCAGCCAGAAAAAACAACAATGCGGACAGGGAAAAATGGGAACGCCTTTTGCAGGCTAAACCACAGTGCGTGTCCGCTAAGGCATTTATCCTGTCCAAGCACTGGGATCGTTTGAACCCGGAGGAACAAGAGTACCTGGAAATATTCAATACTATGATTCCCGGTTATTCTTTCAATCAGAAAGTGCTGGCGGATTTTTCTTTCATTGACCAAGTCCAGCATCGGCTTGATGAGGTCAAGGATGACAAGGATGGGATCATCAGGGAGGCTCTTGACGATCTTCTGGAGGCCCATCGGGAAAAATTTGCAACGGCGGCAGCCGAATTTTTAACGGATATCAACAAACGAATTCTTACACTGGAAAATACCGATGTTGAGCAATTGAAAAAAGCCTTGAAGGAGCAGACAATGCGTCTCCAGAAAGGACGCTCTTCACTGGAAGGAGCTTTCGAGGAGGCAATTTTTGTTGCTAATGACAAATTCCGGAGCATTTTCAGCGAAATCCGCAAGGTGAAAGCCGATTTTGCTCGTTTGACTGTCCAAACAGAATCTCATACTGAAGAGGAAGAGTATAAACATGACAAAGGAAGTGGCTTATTCTGGTATCGAGACTGGACCGGAACCCGTTACGAAACGCGGACTCGTTCCTATACGGTGACCACTCATTATGCGGACGCATACGAAGCCGTAGATCAGGTTGAAGCCTTTGCGATGCACTCACGCGGGGAATTGGAGGAGGCAATCCGAAGCGCCGTGGATGTCGTCAAACTGAAAAACAACATCAGCGATATTGTGCTGAATATGTTTGAAGATTCCGATATGGATTCCCTTGAACTGTTAAAGGAACAGCTCAAAAGCACCATACGTAAAATCATCATTCCCGATGCCGATTTCGGCGAAATGGATTATACGAAAATGATTACGTCCAAATTTTCCGGGAGCCGGATCGAAGGAAGCAGTGCCATTGATGGACTTAAGGCGGCCCAGCGGGAAGCACTGAATGCAGTGATCAATGACCTGGAAGCGAAAGGAAAGGAAAAGGCACAACAGATTGAAAACAGTCTGCATTCCTCGATGGACAATTTTGTCAATACTTTAATTGCCGATTTGCGCGAGAATACAGAGAAGCTGACAAGTGATCTAAATGACAAAAAGAATGCATTGTCCCGGCTGAAAGCCTGTGTCAAACCGGCAGCAGAACTGGCAGCTGTTTGGAATTAACTGCTATGGACACAAAGGAAGACAAAAAAAGAAGCAGGGATAATGCCAAGCTTGCAGGCACGTCGGCAGATACTGTTCGACGATATGGCACTGCTGTCAAAGAGCATGCAGTATCATATTCCGGGAAAGACAATGACACTGGCCTTGAATTGGAACGCAGCCTGAAAAAGGTAAGCTTGTACCGCCGGGGAAATCCTGAAACTGATCCTAATTATGCAAGGGTAACCAAAAATCAGGCTGGTTTTTCCGCAGAGATTAAAGAAGCGGCGCGTCAAAGAGCGGAACAGGCAATCCGGAGCCGCAGGCCATATACTAGGCGAACAGATGATATTCCCGGACATGTAAATGACCAGTTGTTTGATCTATCCAAAGCCGTCGATAAGAACGGCAATCCTGTGCCAGGAGCGAGCTGCCAGATGAAGTTCGTCGGCAGTACCCCTGAAGCCGCCGTTGACAAAATGTTGAGCGGGGGATACGAGAAGTATCTCAAAAATGACGTCAAGATGATGGTGCCTAAAGATTATTTTCCTGGAATGCATAAGGCACTGGACCATAAGATCGCTTCGCTGGAGGGGCAGATAAAATCCCTGCAGGAACAGGGAAAGAATGAAGCCATATTGGCAAAGTACAACCAATTAGATAAATGCAGGATACTTAAGAAAAATTTGCTTCGCAGCCAGGTTTCCAACTCTGAAGCCCTGGAAGCACGTAATCATCCAATGTTGTCAACTGGCAAGGATATTGCGCGAGTTGCCCATCGGGCCGGTACTCATCAGGCTATGATTGGTGCCGGAATTGGCAGTGGAACCTCTTTGATCCGCAATCTTATTGCGGTCTATAAGAAAGAGAAAACAGCGGATCAGGCAGCGTTGTCCATTGGCGGCGATACGGCAAATGCCGCTGCAGTCAGCTATGCATCTGCATTCAGCGGTGCGGTGTTGAAGGGCATGGCGCAGAATTCCGGTTCCCAGTTTGTTCGGGTGCTCTCAAAAACGAATCTTCCGGCTTACGTCGCGGTTTCAGTTTTGGAGCTCAGCAAAACGATGAAGGCCTTTTTTTCCGGAAAAATCACAGGGGTACAGTGTGTGGAGGGATTAGGAGAGAAGGGGTATGGGATGGTCAATGGTGCGATGTATGCCATGATTGGGCAAGCCGTCATCCCCATTCCGATAATGGGGGCTCTGATCGGGAGTATGGTTGGCTACACATTAAGTACTGCATCCTATAATGCACTTCTTGGCAGCCTTCATGAGGAAAAACTGGTGCGGGAAGCCCGGATACGGATTAAACGGGAGCGCAATGAATCGTTTCAGATGATGAAGCAATACAGGGAGGAGTTGCAGAGAAATATTCGTATGGATTTAAGTCAAAAACAACAGTTCTTCAATCAAATCTTTATCGAAATTAGTAACGCGATGCGCATAGGCGATGTTGAAAAATACATAACTTCGATGAATCTGCTTACAAGATACTGTGGAGGAAAGGTGCTTTTTGCCTCCGCCGCAGAATGTGATGCACTGATGCTTTCCGATACCCCAATAGGATTTTAATGATGTTCAAGCAAGCAAGCAATGTTAATTTTGAGGCGCAAGTCATTTATGATAATGCCCAACGTGAATTGAAGACTGCTCGAGACGCCACCAATGCAGTGTTGATACAGTATGGACAGTTAAAGCTGCGCGCATGCCAGGGTAACGTACGCCGCTTTCTTGCCTTGTTTTCCCAGATAAAGAAAGTCGAATGGCATTCAGAAAAGACAACTTGTCTCAAAGGAGGCTTATGCCTGTCGGAACAAGATGTTGTCAAATTAAAAGAGCTTGACAACATCTCTTCAAGCTTAACCAGCGGAACGGTTGCAGGGGTTGTTGCCGGTGGTGCAATTGCCTTCGGAGCCTATAGTGCTGTAGGAATGCTTGCTACAGCATCTACCGGAACCGCAATCGCCAGTTTAAGCGGCGTTGCAGCCTCCAATGCCACGCTTGCATTTCTGGGAGGAGGCTCTTTGGCAGCCGGGGGATTGGGTGCGGCTGGCGGAATGATGGTTTTAGGCGGTTTCGTGTCCGTCCCTGCACTGGCTATCATTACAGCCGTAACGTTCGCCAAAGCGAAAACCAACTTCAACAAAGCATACATTAATTTGGCGGAAGCAAATAAAACACAAAATGAAATCAGAGTCCTTGTGACGGCCTGCAAAGGAATCGCAGACAGAACAAGAATGTATATCGTGCTGCTTGAGCGGGTAGATGCGATTTTTAGTTCGATGTTGTCGGGATTGCAGCAATTAATTCAACGCGAAGGAACGGATTATTCCTTCTATTCACCTGACGCGAGAAAAGCGATAGCGGCAGTCCTGGCAACTGCTGCTGCATATAAAGCGATTCTGGATATGCCAATCTTGGACAAGAATGGTAAGTTAACGCCGGTATCAGCCCATCTGATCACTGATGTATCCAGACAACTGTCACTATAACGAAGGGAGAGAAAGATGTCTCTGTCTGATATCATTCAGGAAAAAGGTGCACTGCTGGCTTTTCTCGGTAAACATCCTGTTTTGAAATTTAACTTTCTGGTTGATTTCATTGATGCATATTTTCACGGTCTTATCCTTGTTGCATTGAATGACGTTAAAACAATTCCGCCGGAAAGAGCCAATTACCTGGAAAAAGTACAGCTGGCACTCAATCTGAATGCAACGGATACGTCACAGAAAATCCAGCAATTTGCAAAACTGGATGACAAAGTCTGTTTGGACATGCTTACTGAAGTCATCCCTACTATAGCCGCGCACTCTGAAGCTTCAAAATTATTTTTCATGGAGGCGGTGACCATAATTGTCCAGGGAAAATATAACAAGAAAAAAGCAGCGCTTATTTGCTCTCAACTCGCAAACATCTTTGATATTAATGAGAAAAGCCGTTTATTTTCATCGAGTATGAATCTTATTTCTCAAGGCATATCATCCAGTACCTTGGCTCCCCTTGCAAATATCTATTCATGGGACATTCTGGCCTATTTCTTTCCTGAAGTTATAAAAAAAAGTGAAGCCCGCAATCAAGACCTGCTTGCCAAAATAAAGGCTAATGATGCAACATGCTGGAAAGAGTTAATTCAAAAAGAGTATCCAGATATGAGACGTGAAGAAATTTTGATTTTGCTGCTGCCCTATCTGAAAGAACTTTTTGCACAACTGAAAAGAATCATTAAGAACGATGAAGGGAAATGTGATCATTCTCGGTATTTTCTTGACTTAAACGGATACGAAGAATTTGAACGATTTAAGTCGACTATAGACCTTCTTGACCTCTATTGGTTTAAAGATCAATATTTTGCCATGGATCCATACGGGGAAATGCGCTCGCAGATTTCCTGGACTCAGGTAAAAGAACCGAAACATGTGGCGAAAGAAAATTATATTGAATTGTTGAAAAAGTGGTTGGACGAGCTGGAGCATCGTCTGGCATAATCTGAAAACAAGGGAAAATGAATCATGGGACTGAAAGACAGAATCAAGCAAAAAGCGGAAGAAAGCAAAATCCCTCCTCATTCGTTAATCAAAAAAAACATTGATATCAGCGTTAAAAATGCTTATTTGGGAGGAGTCGTCTTGGCGGCTTTGCTGGACGACGCTAAAATCGCGGAACAGGAACGCAAACGCATCCGTGAACTGGGAATCAGTCTGCAACTTGGAGAAGACGGTATCAAAGAAGTTGTCAATACCGTCGAAAACTTGAAATCCGAAGCAGAGCAGGAAGCCTATCTTGAGGAAATTGTCCCGTTCCTGAAAGACCGTGATGTCGCTCTGTTTTTCCTCTGTGACTTTGCTAATTCCAATAATTTTTCGCTATCGACGCTTTAGAACACGTCAAATGTGTGCTATATTACCTCGTCGCGTGTTTTCCACTAAACAGCTAGGAGGTTCGTATGCGCAATGT
>JBAXYW010000075.1:0-12353 GCA_041670605.1 Lentisphaeria bacterium | reverse complement strand
CCCGAATTTCAGGGCGTGAGGATTAATATGCCACGACTTTTCTCTTTTGCAATCCGAAATAAATCTTTTTACGGAAAATAAATGCGGAGAACGGGGACGGGGGCGGGATCGGGAGCGGATCCTGAGCTGGAAGCTCCGGCCACATTCTGGGGAGAATCCCGGGGGGCGGATGCTCCCGTTCTGTGGGCGCTCGCTTGCGAGCGCCGGGAACGGGAGCGGGAGCGGATCCGGAGCTGGAAGCTCCGGCCACATTCTGGGGAGAATCCGGGGGGCGGATGCTCCCGTTCTGTGGGCGCTCGCTTGCGAGCGCCGGGAAGCGGGATTGTACTACAAATACTTAGGTTCTAGAATGGTGTGAGAAAACGACCGACGGCAAAAATTGTATAAGGACTTGCAAAATGTGAAGCAAGGGATATTTTCGGATATGATCAGTTTTCGGGAGATATTTCATACTGAAAAATCCAATTCTTCTGACTGGCTCCGGATGTTTGATTTTTATCATGGTGCTCAGGGTGGGATTGTTGGCATTTTATGGTTTTATCTTTTTTTACATTTCAGCTGTCGCTTTATTGATTATTCCCGATTTTCGCCAGCACTTCAACTGCTGCTGAAACAGCTGCCATTTATTATTGGGGGCATAGGGGGTTCGTATTTTGGTATGCGTCAAAGCTTCCGGCAATACGGTTGGCGCAAGGTCCTAGATTTGCCAGGGCAATTACCCTTGCCGAGGAAAAGTTTTTTTCTGCTACTGTTGAAATGGCTGCCAATATTATCGGTCGGCAGCATTCTTCTGAACGCCGCCAGTATTTGGCTTTTACAGGGAATCGGCATTCAGAAATTTCCTCAGCAATATCTTGAAAACGTCGGACTCTCCGGCAGTTTTGCCTTCTGGGCTGCCGCCTTCTTCAGTACCGTAGTCATTACACCATTTACTGAGGAAATATTATTTCGCAGGATTTTATATCAGGGTTTGAAAAGCATTGATTTATCGTATGCCGAGCTTGCCACTGCGTTCCTGTTTTCACTATGTCATGGCTTGCCGCAGGCTTTTGTATCGTTTTTATTAATCAGCCTGATTCTTCAGCAGGGCAGTCGCGTGGGTAGTCTATGGCTGGCCATTTTATTGCATGCCAGCTTTAATCTGGTGATGTTCTGCCTGCTCATCGCAAAACTTTTCTATTTTTCAGCCTGAAAAAAAATCAGCAGCTGGGCACTCTTTCTGTTTTGCGGGGTCTGAGACAACAGACATCATTTTTCGTAAAATTCTTGATTCCAATTTATTAGGAATCTTTATGACTGTTCAGGCTGTCGATTTTTCGGGAATGCACCATGTTCAACACAAGTTATCTGATTGCGGACTTACCGAATCCGGAGCGTCCTCGGGAACGCATGCTTCGTTTGGGGGTGGAAGCGTTAAGCGACCGGGAATTACTGGCCGTTTTGCTGCGCAGTGGAACCAGAGGCAAATCCGTGTTAACGGTTGCGGCAGAGCTGTTGCAGAAATTTGACGGCAGTTTAAAGCGCCTGGCGTCTGCACAGCTCTGCGAGCTCAGTAAGATTCATGGGATTGGGCCGGTAAAAGCGCTTGAGTTGAATGCCGCATTTACGCTGGCGAAACGCTTGACTCTGGAGAGCTGTATCCAGCAACCGCAGATGACGAATCCCGAAAATGTCGCACGTTATGTACGGGAAAAGCTCAGGCAACGGGAACAGGAGGAATTTCATGCTTTATTGTTGGATACACGGATGCGTTTAATCCGCGATGAAGTCATCACCATTGGCTTGCTCGATCGCAGTCTGGTACATGCCAGAGAAGTTTTTCGGGGAGCGATCAAGGAAGCCTGCCAGACCGTCATCATCTGTCACAACCACCCCAGCGGTGATATCACACCCTCTCAGGAGGATTTAAAAAGCACACGGATGCTGCAAAGAGCCGGCCAGATCATCGGAATCAGCATCTTGGATCATGTGATTATCGGCAGCAGTCTAGAAGACGCCCGGTTTTTCAGTTTTCGGCAAGAAAATCTTCTACTGAAAGAGCATGAAATGAAGGAAAATGCCCCTGGCTGAGAGCGGAAGTGAATTAAATATTATAGAGCACGATTGCGAGCAGCAGCAGCAAGGTAGCAAAAAGTCGTCTCATGACCACCGGCCAAGATGTTTTCTCTTCCAGGTAGGTCTGGCCGGATTTGGCGAGCAACACCCCCAGGACAACAGCCCAAATTCCGCGGGTGCTTTGTACGATATTTCCATTGACCGTGCCGATTTGCTCAAAGCATGCAAAGAGGAACACAATACCAACCATCCAGGTGAGCGAGAAGGGGGCGGCCAGTTTCCAGACCTTCCGAGGCTGGCGGCTGAGCCATGGCAGGATCAGCACCCCGATGATGCCGCTCATGGTATAAGACAAGCAGGTGCTAAGCAAGGATTGAGCGGTCAAGCTTCCCAGTCCGAATTCTCCGATTTTACCAACTTGAATTTTGATGCAGGTATCCGAGAGGGAATATCCGCAACAAGCCAACAATACCCAGAGCAAGCTTTTCAGGGGAATTTTTCGTCCTGCATTATTCAACAGGAAGGCGGAAAAGATCGTACAGGCGATGGCGAAGATCTGCAGACACCCATAGGTTTCGCTATTCAGAAGCAGGGTATTGATCAATGCCAAGACGACTAATTTAAGTCCGAGCAAGGGTACCAGCCGTGAGGGATCCACGGTACGCTGTGCCATAAACAGGCAGCCCTGCCCCATCAGGTAGAAGATCACCCCATAATACGTAATCGGGAACCATGCCTGAAACTCAGAAACAATTTCCGGCACCCAGAGGAAATACAATCCAACCAGGGAAAGACCGCCCATCATAATATGAGCTCTGGCTAAAAGCCCCAAAGAACTAAGATTCGGACATTTTCGAACCGCCCGGCCGGAAAAGGCAAAAGCGAGCGCCATAAAGAGTGCCGCCACCAAGCCGCACATGATACCTATAATCGTCATAAAAAGATTGCTTAATTATTCAGGGCAAGACGTGGTTCATCCGAACAGTTGTTTTTCAGCAAGAATATCAAGGCCGCCGGCTTGCAAAGCAGCGACAGCTCTTTCGCCCTCACTGAAGCGGAAAACCATCAAGGGGCGTTCGCTATTCGGTTCCGCCACGGCGTACATATATTCGACATTAACATCGGAAGCATTAAGGACAGCGAGCACTCTGGCCAGCCCTCCAGGGCGATTGTCAACGGCCACCACTGTCACATTGTTGATACGGCAAACTACATTGTGCTCGCGCAGATTTTTTTCTGCACTTTCGATGTCGTCAACAATCAGCCGCAAGATGCCGAAATCATTCGTATCAGCGACAGACAAAGCCCGAATATTGACCCCGGCCTCGCCGAGAATTTTCGCGACTCCGGCCAGACGCCCAACTTTATTTTCCAAAAAAATCGACAGTTGACGAACTTTCATTTTCGTTCCTCCTCAACACCTGTTAAATAGGGAAGCACGGATTTGCTTTTGCTCACAGCATGATTATTTTTTTCTCAGATCGAGCACACGTTTTGCTTTTCCGGTTGAGCGTTCGATCTGTCCTGGTTCGACCAAGGTGACTTTTGCACTCAGGCCAATCAGCTGTTTAATTTTCGATTGAATTTCTGTTCGTAAGGCTTCCAGTGCCCGGATTTCATCAGAGAAGACTAGGGGCGAGACTTCGACACGGATTTCCAAGTCATCCATGGCTTTTTCTCGTGTCACGACAAGCTGGTAATGCGGTTCTGTTCCCTTGACACTGAGCAGGACGCTTTCGATTTGGGAGGGGAAGAGATTGACTCCGCGGATGATCAACATATCATCACTGCGGCGTTTCACTTTATCCATGCGTACCAGGGTACGTCCGCAACCGCACTTGTCATACCACAGACGGGAAATATCTCTGGTTCGGTAACGGATCAGGGGCATCCCCGTTTTGCTGATCGTTGTAAAGACCAGTTCCCCTTCTTCCCCGGGGGCTTTCACTTCACCGGTATCCGGATCGATAATTTCCGGATAATAATGATCTTCAAAGACATGCAGGCCGGCACAGCATTGACAGTCTGAAGAAACGCCCGGACCAATGATCTCTGAGAGGCCAAAGATATCTCTGGCCACGATCCCGGCGCCGGATTCAATTCTCTGGCGCATTTCATCGGTCCAGGGTTCGGCACCGAAAAAGCCGACACGGAGGTTGGCTTTTTTCAGATCAAAGCCGGTTTTTTCCGCTTTTTCCATGATATGGATGAAGAAGGAGGGCGTGCAACAAATGACAGTGACGCCGAAATCCTTGATCAACAGCAGCTGTTTTTCGGTTGCGCCGCCGCCCATCGGGAGAACGGAGCAGCCCAGGCGCTCGGCGCCGTAATGCGCTCCCAGGCCGCCAGTAAACAAGCCGTATCCATAGGAAACCAAGACGATATCCTGTTCGGTCACGCCCCCCATGCTGAAGACGCGGCTAACTGTTTCGGCCCAGAGTTCAAGGTCGTTTCTGGTATAACAGACGACAGTGGGTTTTCCTGTTGTCCCGCTGGAGGCATGGATTCGGACAACATCCTTCATCGGGACTGCGAGCAATCCATAGGGATAATGGTCGCGCAAATCCGTTTTCATGGTAAAAGGGAATTTAGCCAGATCGCTGAGTTTTTTAAGGTCGGATGGTTTAACCCCGGCGCGCTGGAAGGATTCCCGGTAGAAAGAGACGTTCTGATAGACGCGTTCAAGAGTTTCTTGCATACGTTGTAATTGCAGGGCTTCCAATGCCTTGCGGTCAACAAAATCGTTGAGATAGAGATCAGAAATCATTTTAGTCCTACGCTTTCATCTGTGTTTTCTTGCGGCCACGCCCACCCCCGGTCGGGAAAAGCGTATAATTCATTTTAATTTATACGCATTTGAGCCATTTTACAATGCTGCCGGCATGGCTTATACGAAATTCGCGAGATTTTTTTTGGCAATCTGTCGATTTTTCTGTCTTTATTTCGAGGAAGCCTATTGCCGCTATCTACATCAGTGGGCTTGCCCGAAAAAAAAATCTGTCCGGCAGGACAGCCGGGCAGATTTAAGAATTTTGCGTTTTTCGCCCTGGATATGGAATCAATTCTTACGTGGTGTTTTCAGGTTATCAGGAAGCTTTGTATTAGATTCTTTTTCCAGTCTTTGATAAAAATCTGTCAAGGCTTTTTGCTGTTCCCTGCGCAAAATATAGCCCCGTACATTTTCCAACATACTCTGGGACTCTTTATCCTCTGGAAGTGTTTTTCCCAACAGATAAATCAGAGCATATCCGCTGTAAGTTTTCTGCGGCGGCAAGACCTTTCCAGGTTGCGCTTTAGAGATTGCCAGCAAGGTGCTGCCCACATCGCTAACACGAGCTTTCTGATTCAGCTCGCCGGACTCCATCCGGCTGAAAGCAGGCAAATCGCTAAAAACCGTTTTTCCGGCGGCCTCCTCAAAAGCAATACCATTCTGTAATGCGGCATTGATTCTTTCCGCTTCGGCTTCTGCACGCGCTTTGGTTTTTTCCAAAGCCACCTTACGCCGATAAATACTTTTCAAAGAGTTCAAGGCGGCACGATCTTTCAGTGGGTTCGCGAGCGAAGGTCTTTCGACTTCCAGTAAACAAGCCACATAAGAACCCTTCTCGCCTTTGACAGCGCCCGTCAATGGTTCTTTTTCAGAGGTTTCAAAAACAGCTTTCAACAGAGCCGGTTCCGATCCGATTTCCGGATTGATCCTTCCGTTATGGGTGATTTTGTCAACCAGTTCATAGCCTGCGCTTTGGGTTTCACTAGCATATTCTGCGAGGATTTTTACGCCATTGAATTCCACCGCATTTTCAGTATCTTTCCACCAGCGGTCACTGACACGGCCAGCAAATTCCAAGGCGGCCTCATAGGCCAACTGGACACTTTTTTCCTTACGAAGGATCTCCGTAAGCTCTCCTTTTACCTCCTCCAGACTGCGGCCATCCTGGCGTTGCAAGACTTTTACCAGCATCAGAGAGCTGTCCGTTTCGATGATGCTGCTGAGTTGTCCCACCTGCAATTCCGCTGCTTGAGCGGCCAATTCGGGAGAAAGTTTCTTGATATCCTGAAGTTCCGTTTCTTCTATGACTTTTTCTTCGCTGTATTCTGCAGCCACTTCATTAAAAGCACCGCCCTCTTGAAGTTTTTTCAAGGCAGCTTCCAGACGCTCCCGTTTTGTTTTTTTAGCAGTTTCTTCGAGTCCTTCGGTTTTCAGCAGAATTTTCGCCAAGCGCACCTGTTTTTTCTGATATTCTTCGGTTCGTTTAGCATATCCTGCTTGCAGATCAATATCCTGCTCGCCAATTCCTTCGAGGAGCTGGTTCGGATTAAAGCGGACTAATGCGAAGGAGCGTTTTGCGTCTCGGAAGAACGGATAGACATATTCTGTAATATCATCCTGCCATTCCTTAACTTTGCTTTGCTTTTCCTCATCACTGAGGGCTTGGTCTTTTTGAATTTCGTCGAACTTAGTGCGAGCCAGTTCTCTGCGATCATTCACGGTTGCAGCGATGTCAGCGAAAGGGGCGGTCTTTTCCTGATAAAAAGCCAATGCCTTTTCGGTTAAGAGAGTATCGACGATGAGGTTGCGAACTTCCGGCGTGATTTCAGCAGGCAATGCGGTTGGCTGCACTTCTGTCA
Organism: Lentisphaeria bacterium; assembly: GCA_041670605.1. Taxonomy (GTDB): domain Bacteria; phylum Verrucomicrobiota; class Lentisphaeria; order Oligosphaerales; family Oligosphaeraceae; genus JAQVUB01. The sequence goes on along the minus strand of JBAXYW010000075.1, from coordinate 5,669 downwards.
GACAAGCCAGAGCCATACCGGTCGCTGAATACGACAGTACGCTGACCTGACCTTGCTGCTCTAATTTTCGAATTGCATTCGCCAGATTCGCTTGACGCCCGGGGAGACCGGGAATTTGGTCACTGCCGGTCACGAACCCGCTCTGCACAACTTTGGCTCCAACATTCTCCGCTTCCTGCTGAAAACGCGCCAAGCGTTCCGCCAGATTCTCCCCCTTGACGTCACCGGAAAACTTCTCCTTCAGTGCAGTGGCGGTTTCCTCCAGCACTTTGCGGGCATTCCGGGTACGTAGGCTACTGGCGATTTCAGTTCGGACAGAGTTTAGTGTCTTATCCTTATAAATTCGGTCTTTAAAGCTTTCATATTGCGCGTTGATATCCTCGTCGGTCGGCTCCAATTTGCTTTTCAGCGCCGGATTCACTGCGTCGCTGGCTTTTGCCAATAAAGCGGCGGTATTGAAAGAAGCAATCAGGGCGGATTTGCTGTCAGGTATCTTCAACTCATTTTTTCGATTTGCAAAAAAAGTTGAAATTTCTTCATCAGGGATATGGAAATCTTTGTTGAGGTCCATCGTGAAATCTGCAGTTTTTGCAGTATATTTTTCGACATATCCAGTGACTTCAGCCTCATCCACTTTGGCTGACTTGGTAATTTGCTCTTCCAAGCGTTCGATAATAATATTTTCTTTGACGATGCGGTCGAAGTCGACAGCAGCCAAGCCTCTGGAATGCAGAAAATTTTCACTGAAACGTCGAAACATTTCCCGGGAGAATTTTCCATCTTCCTGGAAAATGGCATTGTGGTGAATTGCCTCAGCGACTTCTTGATCGGAGACTTTTCCGAGGTTCATTTTTTCCGCTTCATGCAGGATGCGCAGCCGGTTCAGGGTTTCATGAAAGAGCATTTCACTACCCAAGTCCTGCCCAAGTGCCTGTGGATAACGGGCACAAATCCCGACATAGGTTTCCGACATTTTTTGAGTAATGTACTGGCGCTTGAGTTTTTTGCCGTACATTTTGCCAAAATCGTTGTTGCCCGTCCTCCGTCCGCTAAAAATGTCGCCTGGGGTAACGAAGACAACAAACATCATACTGATAATAATGCCCAGCACGATATAGGTCTTCCTTCCGTGCTTTTCAAAATATCGGTTAAAATGTGAAATGATCATTTCTGCTAACCTTTCCTCCTAAAAACACCTGCCACTTCCCCTTCTCCTTCTCCGAAAAAGCATCGTCTGCAGGGGATTTCGGTCTGATATTCAACACAACAAAGCAATTATAAAACGCAGGAACAGCCAGGATTATTGAGCTGCCCGTAAACATGAAATAGCGGCAGCAAGATTTGCTTTTTCCCTGAAAATGCTGCTGCCTGCCACGAGCAGATTTGCACCCGCCCTCAACACTTTTCTCGCAGTATCCGGGGCAATTCCGCCATCTACTTGCAAGTGAATTGGACGACCGCTCTTCTGGATCATCGAGCGAATTTCGGTAATTTTATCAACCTGCTCCTGCATGAAAGATTGCCCGCCAAAGCCTGGCTCTACCGTCATCACCAGAATCAAATCCGTCCAAGCCATGTAGGGTGCCAAGCTACTGGCAGGGGTTCCTGGACGGAGAGAAAGTCCCGCAGAACAACCATGGGCGCGAATTTGTTCCAAAGTGCAAGCAGTTGCGCCCTCGCTTTCAACATGAATGGTAATATGATCCGCGCCGGCCTTGACAAAAGCATCGACATACCGAAAAGGCTGAGACAGCATCAAATGCACATCAAAAGGGAGTGAAGAAGAAGAGCGAATCGCTTTAACGATACCAGGTCCCAGTGACAGATTAGGGACAAAATGCCCATCCATGATATCGATATGGATCACATCAGCGCCGGCTTCTTCAACTGCTTTAACGTCCTGCCCGAGATGAGCAAAATCAGCCGCGAGAATCGAAGGTGCTATGAGGATTTGCCGACAATCCAGAGTCGTTAGCGGGCAAAGTTTCCGAATGGCCATAACGAATGCCTTTCAATAGAAAAAAAAGACGGACACAGGTTTTGCCATGTCCGCCTTGTTATCAAATCCGATGCAAATATTTTTCAAATTTCACGCTCTCAAGCTATGGTGCAGTGCGTTTTCCCACACTTATTCACAGGTCGATTTGAAATTTAGGCCTTGACGATTTTATTCGACCGAATGCAGGCCGTACAGACTGTCATTCTTACCGTATTTCCATTGACCGATGCGCGCACATTTTGCAGATTTGGGGAAAAAGTACGTTTCGTGTTTTTCACCACGTGCATACCAATACCGCCTTTTTTCTTGGCCAAACCACGCCGGGTAATATGTCCACCAACGGTTTTGTGTTTGCCGCAAATTTCACAAACTTTACTCATCTGAATACCTCAAAACAAACGGAAGTGTTTGACAAAAACGAAAATCACCACGCAAAAGTTTTGCGAAAAGCGAAAGACGACACCCGTGCTGAAGAAGAAATTGGTGGGATGGCCGGGACTCGAACCCGGGACCCCCGCATTAAAAGTGCGATGCTGCTACCGACTGAGCTACCATCCCATTCCTTACACAGCCTTTTACGGAAAGCCTGAAAAATGTGCTCCCGTTTGGGTGAAAATAAAATATAGCATTGCATTGCCAATGTGCAAATCAATTCAGTATTTTAAAATTTTTTAGCAAGCTTTTCCGATTGGAAGAATAATCCCCTTTCTCAGTTTCCTTTTTGTGGAGGCATTTTCTCGCGCGCATCCTCTTTTTAGGGTAGGGGGTCCCCCGGTTGGGTGGGCTGGCTGATTTCTGCATGACGACGAAAAAATAGCTTGCCGTGTTGAATTTTCAAGCAGAATCATACACTATCATAAAAAGTCATGGAGCGTCCATGATAGCATGAAAATTCCTAACAAAGTGTAGGAATTCCTATGAAAGTTTTGGATTTTTTACACAGCCATCCCATAACGATGGCAGAATTCGTCTAGTTACAAAAAAAGCATATTCTGTTTTATTTGTTAGCTTGGAGAGCGTTTTCAGCGTAGTCCCGTTATGAATGACAATCAAAATTAGCGCCAACTTGATAATTTTCCTGGCTTCGGGCGTGAGGATCTGTTTTAACCTGATTTCATAAATTCAGACTTCCTTGCACGGGTAGAATAGTCACTATACCTTTTTTCTTGTTTTTCCCAGTTATTTAGGCCAAAACACTAGGGAAAAGGGACAGGGACAAATTTTCAGGGATACTGGCAAATTCCATGTTATTTTCATAGTAGTCATGCTGGAACAAATGTCATCATGCTTGATATCAGGAGGTTAGATGTGAACTTCTAATGTCCCGTGTCAGGAAGTCTGAAATTATAGGCTTGCCAGGCGGAGCAAACACTACCCGGAAGATTAAATCGCCCTTTCAGGGCTTGGATTTATTTGGCCAGAGTACCCATGGCGTTGCCCTGGGTGGTTGGAACGTCCTGCAACTGGAGAATGAGTGCCAAATTCCAGTTGAGTAGAAGAAAGCAAAAAAGCAAAAATGGGTTTTAGCAAGAAAACAGTTAATTAAGGAGAAAAATTAGATTAGATATGCCATTTTTTGAAGCCTATGGGATGACTGTGGATTTTTTATGAGTTCGATAATTCTTGCTGGTCAGATTTTACTTGAAACAACTGGGGGGAGTGAGGAAGAGATCGATTACGGTTTGATTGATCCTCTCTCCATGCGGAGCAAAAAATCATTCGCACCTGTTTGAGCGGCTAGAATCGCCTATTGGCTTACAATCACACTCACAGGACAAAACTTTCACCAACCAACACTGTAAAAATAGGGATGTATTAACGCCAGAATCTCGGAACTCTTTGTTAATGGCTTTAGCCATTTTCTCCGTTTGTCACATAAAAATCTTTTATCTGCAAATAGCTTGCATGCACTTCATTGATCTGCAATTTCCAGCTTTGAATTTCATTATCCAAATGTCTGAATCCGCGCAGTTCACCATTGATGTAGAACCAAAGTTGCCGCTGCATGACCGTAATTTTGATTTGGGTCCAATCCAAATCATTAGTGATTGGGCTGATTCCCAACGGCATATTTTCCTGGCCTATATTCATACGAATCATAATTTGTTTGCTATTTTGCAATGCATAAAAAGTGAAATGTGCCCATTCGAGTCCTTCATTATCCAGGACGGAAATTGAAGTACTCTGTCGCCCCTTAAGACGGATACTGAATTTGACCGAGTGTCCGGGCTGCAATTCATCGCGCAGGAGCAAAGCCCCTGCACCAAATGCACCGACCAGGCTGGGATGCTCGCTGCCGGCATCTTTCTGGAAAATCCGCCAGCCTTCGCGTTCTCCCTCCCAGAAAATCATGGAAATGGTTTTGGAGACGAAATTGATTTCTTCAAGCAGCAACAGGTACTTGCGCAAATAAAATGCACCGGGCACAATACAGAGCAAAGCTAAGCCCAGGGCTAAACCTAGGAAAAAACTCTTCCGCCGGCGCAGCAGTTTCACCGGCAGTTTTTTTTGCCGATCTGCGAAGTATAAGGACAGATATTCCAAGTCTGCTATCAGAGTGCGATAATCCACATAGCGTTTATCCGGATCCGCTGCGCCCATTTTCCGCAGTACCGCAAGAAATTCCCGGCAGTTTTTTTTGCCATTTGGTAAAATCGGGTCGGGGATATCATTTTCCGCTTTAAGCAGCAACCGAGAGTTCCGGTTATGGCCATCAAAAGGGGCTTTCCCAGTGAGCAAAAAACAGGCCGTCGCTGCCAACGCATAGATGTCCGACCGAAAATCGACCACTTCAGGGGCAAACGCCTGCTCGGGTGCCATAAAGGCCGGACTGCCAAACATCATTCCACTACTGTTCGGTAAAATTTTCTGCACGCCGCCAGCGATTCCGAAGTCACAAATCATCACCCGGCTATCCGGATTACTGAAGACATCGGCAAAATTGCGTGGGGGATATTTGGAGTCCCGCCAGATCAACAGGTTATCCGGTTTCAAATCCCGATGAATAAAACCTTTGCTCTGAACATAGGCCAGCCCCCGCACAACCTGCAGCAGGATTTCCACTACCAAATCTTCCGGCAGTGCTCCCAATCGTAAAACCAAGTCACGTCCGGTCAAGCGTCCCGGCACGTATTCCATGATAATAAAAATTCCCTCTGAAGTTGTAAAAACGTCATGGCAGCCAACGATATTCGGGTGGCTCAAAGCGCCCAGAGTCAAGGCTTCCTGGCTCAGAAACTCAATAAAATGGGGATTTTCGGCATATTTTGGATTCAATACTTTAACGGCCACCAAGCGGTTGAGATTTTCCTGCCTGGCCAAGTAGACCGTCCCCATTCCGCCGGAGCCCAGAACTGAGAGAAGTTTGCAACCCGGAACTTTGCCCGCCAGCTCAGCATTCAGCACCGGTTCACCCGGTAGCATATTGCCGCTACGATCACAAACAACTTGAATCGTTTCGTGTCCTTCGGGAAGCACAGCGGATACAGGCTTAATTAGTTCTGATGTGTCGGTTGTATCGCTCATAGTTTGTATGATGATCATATCCAGCTGGTTTTTGCAGCCAGAATCCGAAATTATCGCGGGATTTATATAATTATAGGACAAAAACCTGCCGCTTTCAAGTTTTCCCGATTTTTTTTTGAATTTCAGCCTTGTCATGGAGGACAAT
>JBAXYW010000074.1:0-12412 GCA_041670605.1 Lentisphaeria bacterium | reverse complement strand
TTCATCTGCTGCGGCAGCCAGAATCGCCTGCTGCATCTTTACCCCGGCTGCATCATCAATGACCGGAAAGGCTTTCGCGGTGATCTGCTGCAAAAATTCCGCGTTCAGATTTTGTTCAGCAAATGGCGAGTCATCGACTTCTGCGACGGCTGCAATATGGGCGCCAATATAAATTCCGCGCTTTGCCAGCAGCTGCAAACAGATTGCTCCTGCCACACAGAGCGGAGCGGTCAGCCGTCCGGAAAAATGTCCGCCGCCTCGGGGGTCCTGTGCTCCTTTATAACGGATGGATGCGGGATAGTCCGCATGACCGGGGCGGGGAGTATCCAGCAACTTCGCATAATCTCCCGAATGCATATCCTGGTTTTTGATCAAAGCACAAAGCGGCGCGCCACAGGTGACCTTCCCGAGCAGGCCGGAAACAAATTCCGGCTTGTCTTCTTCACGTCGCGCGGTCGATAAATGGCTTTTCCCGGGGGCACGACGGTTCATGAAAGCATGGATCGCTTCTATATCCAGCGTTTCGCCGGGAGGAAGCCCATCCATCACGACCCCAATGCTGTCCCCATGAGACTGCCCGAAGATGCTGACTTTGAGTATTTTGCCGAATTCAGATGCCATCGCTGTTCTTTCCTCCCAAAATAGAATACACGGAAAAGAAGTCCGGGTAAGATTTTTGCACAGCCTGGGCATTCCGGATACAAACTGGCTTCCGGCAACGGCAAGCTGCAATGGCTGCAGCCATGACGATGCGGTGGTCATTGAAACTATCGACCGTTCCTCCCTGTAGCTGTTCTTGCCCGTGAACAATCAGAGAATCAGAGGTTTCGTCGGCTTTTCCTCCGAGGGCCAACAGCATGTTTTTAACTGCGGTCAGGCGGTCACTTTCCTTCAACCTGAGCCGGGCAGCATTGTACAAAACACTACTGCCTTTTGCAAGGCTGGCAACAAGCGCCAGGATCGGAAGCAGATCTGGAATTTCTCCCATATCGATATCACAGGCGGTCAAGTGGCCTGGCATGACCAGTACTGTATCACCCTGCTGTTCCAGCACTGCTCCGAAGCGCCGTAATTCCTGCAGCATCCGGCGGTCTCCCTGGCGGGAATCCGCTTTCAAGCCCCGGCAATCGACGGACGCTGACAAAGCACCCGCCGCCAGAAAAAAAGCCGCATTAGACCAATCGCCCTCAACCGATATTTTTCCGGGGGAGCGATACTTCTGTCCGCCGGGAATACGGAATTGCTGGCCTTCCTGCGCAATGGCAATCCTGAATTGCTGCAGGATTTCCAGGGTCAAGTCGACATATCCCGAGGACTCCAGGGCTGTCGTCAAGGTGATTGTGCTGTCACCCGGCAAGCGGGGCAGAGCAAACAATAGGCCGGAAATAAACTGTGAACTGATATTGCCGGGTAGGCTGAAATTTCCGGGCTGCAGCGAGCCAGATAAGGTAAAGGGAAGTTTTTCTGCGGAAAACTGGCATCCGTGCGTTTGCAGTTCTTCGCGGAATGGGGAGAGCGGGCGTTCCGGCAGCCGTCCACGCCCCCGAAACAACACCGGACGCTCCAGAGTCGCGGCGAGAGGCAACAGGAAGCGCAATGTCGAACCACTTTCGCCGCAATCCAGATCAGCCAGAGAATCTCCGCCAGCCAACGGAATAATTTGCAGGATATTTTCTTTTCGGCTGAAAATCGCTCCCAGTGCTTGCAGGCATTCCCTGGTGGCTCGAGTATCTTCGGATTCCACCGGCAGGATTAATTCCGTCGGCTTGTCAGCCAATGCCGCGGCAATCAATAAGCGATGCGCCGCCGATTTGGATGGCGGGGCAAGCACACTGCCAGTCAATAATGCGGGTTCGAGCTTAATATCCATTGTGTCAATTCTTCTATCAGGCCAGAAGGCCAGGCTTTTTTTCTGTCAACTTCGCTAAATCTTCCACCGGGATCCGTTTCAGGACAGCGACCCCGATGCGTTCCGGAATCACCAGAGTAATTTCGCCGCCTTTGCGCTTTTTATCCGACCGCATCGTAGAGACCAAGTTGCTGAACTCAAACGGAGATTCCACCGGGAGTTGATAACGCAACAGGGTTTCCCGGATCGCCGCTGTGCAGTTTTTCTCTGACCAACCCTGCAGCCAAGCCAGTTCGGCCATCATCACCATTCCGATGGCGACGGCCTGCCCATGGCGGACCTGAAAATGGCTGCATTTTTCCACTGCATGTCCGATGGTATGTCCGAAATTCAGCAATTGCCTTTTGCCGCAATCAAACTCATCTTCGCTGACCAGCTGACTCTTGATGCCGACACAGCGTTCAATCACAGCCTCCAGCTGCTGACGCAGATGCCCTTCGGAGAGCAGAGTAAAAAGCGCCGGATCGGCAATGACCCCATATTTGACTGCTTCGGCAACCCCTTCATTGAAGACCTCTTCCGGCAGTGTGGCAAAAACTCCGGGATCGCAAAGCACCATTTCAGGCTGCCAGAAGGCGCCTGCCAAATTCTTTCCGCTGCTCAGATCCACCCCAGTTTTACCCCCGACCGAAGAATCGATGGCGGCCAGCAGAGTGGTCGGCAGCTGCACATAACGTATGCCGCGCAAGTAGATCGCAGCGCAAAAGCCAGCAATATCACCAACAACGCCGCCGCCTAAAGCGACAATACAGTCCGAGCGAGTTAACGAATTTTCGGCCAGAAACTCCAGAATACTGTTCACCGTACCCATGGTTTTGGCTTGTTCGCCATTGGGAAACGTATAGGTCAGTACCTGAAAACCCACCTGACTTAGCACTTCTATTAGCGCAGCACCATGTAGTGGAAATACCCGATCATCACTGATTAAAGCAATTCTGCCGCTCAAGCCATGGCTGCGCAGAAAGTCGCCAGTCTTGCGCAGGAGCCCCTGTTCAATTCGAACCTCGTAGGGTTTGCCGGTCTTGACCGCTACACACCTCATCCCTGCCTCCATCCTGAAATCCATGTACCGTGTGTTGAAAAATATACTATAGGCGCTGGAAACAAAATTCGCTACTGCCCCGGATGGTAAGGCAGCAAGAAGGAATCAGATAATATTACTGCCTGCTAACTAATTTTTGTCTAAAGATTTCTGGGGTCTGATGAAACTCTTTTACAAACGCACGAAAGAAGCTGGAATAAGAGCCAAAGTTACAGTGACGTGCGATCTCTTTGCAGGAGAGATTACTTTTGAGCAGCAAATTTAAGGCTTTGTTTAACCGTTGTTCTCTTCTGTAGTCCACAAAAGTCTGACCTGTTTTCTCATGGAAGAGCTTGGAAAGACGTTCTCTGGAAACTCCCAGTTTTTTCGCCAGTAAGCTGGAAGATATCCGTTCATCGTAAGATTTATTGATCTCATTCTGAACTTCACGAACTAGACGATTTTGGTTCTGCATCATGAGATTTTGCTCTGTGTTTCGACAAAGTAGATTCAGCAGATCAAACATCAGTTTGGCACCTTCCAACGGCGTTTGAAACAGGGTGGCTCCAGAAAATTTTCTGAATTCCAACAGTTTTATTTTCAAAGCATCATCCTGCCGCAGATCAAAAAAATAGCCGTAATTGCGGTTGATCTCAGCGATCAGCTTTTCTGCCGATGCGCTCATGAAATTAATCCATACAAAACACCAAGGTTCAGACATTTTGGGGGGAGAATAATACGCAACCGCAGGGTCACAGTCCCGATAAAGAAAAGCAGTTCCCGGAATGAGTTTATACTCTTTCCCCTGAACTTGTAATCTGCCTTCGCCTGCGAGCGTCAGGGTGATCTGTCCACCGATCTCGGGCGGAATATTCTCCGCTTGACACTGTGGGATCCGGTATCCTACACCCTCAACTTCCTCCACAACCATATTGGGATAAGGCAGAGCTGTCACTCCCTGTGTCCTAGCAAAATGCACCGACCATTTTCTGACTTTTTCGATATCGATCATGGCTGACAATTCCTTTTTTGTTAATCTGACATCAAATGTCACAAAATGCAAACATGGAAACGCTTGATTTTAATATTTTTTATTCTATAGTAGTTTTGAAGCTTGGGACATAAACAAAACGAACCTTGAAGAAAGAGGAGTAAAAAATGTCTTCCTGCCTAACTGAACTTCAGGATCGCGAAGTTTTTTATGAATAGGAACCAAAGCTTTTGAAAAGTGCCTATCGGAGTCCATAAAATAGGTATTATGTCATATACCAAAGGGTTGCAAGAAAACATGAAAATCAACATTGATTTCAACAGGAAAACAGGCAGAAAAATTAAGTTTCTGGATAGTATTAACACTTCTAATTAAATAAAGTCTAAAAGGAAGGAAACGGAGTATGAATGCAAAATTGAGTAAAATCAACATGCGTTGTCAAAACCATGGGGAAAGCGTTTTTACAACTGAATTTCAAAGGAATTTTACATTAATTGAACTACTCGTGGTGATTGCGATCATCGCGATTTTGGCGAGTATGTTGCTTCCCGCCTTAAGCAATGCTAGGGAAAAAGCAAACACCATCCAATGTGTTTCCGGAGAAAAAGAAAGCGTACTTGCTTTGTTACTTTACGCCAATGATTTTGACGATTTTGTTTTTTTGAATGATGACAGTGAACCACTGAATGGAAGAGTTGGGAGTCGGTGGGGGCACATACTGATAAATCAAAAATATGTTTCGGAAAAAGTAATTTCATGTCCTGCGGCTCCGAGATGGCCGGAAAAAGATTCCAATGGAGACGAATATGCACGTTTTGAGGGGTACGGAACGGTATTCCATGGATATGATGCAATTAAAAGCATTGCAGGTGGGACGAGTGGGAAATTTATTTACACCCATTTTTCGCAATTAAAAAATACTTCAAGGATGATCCTGCTCGGAGAAAGCGCTACTACTAAATATTTTAACGGAAAAAGAATACAGAATGCTGTGATCAGCATCTTTTCCTTCTATGATCATCTTTTCAAGACTCGGCATAAAGACAAAGGAAATATTGCCTGTTATGATGGTCACGTACAGACTGTAACTGCTCAAGAATATTTTAATCTTGTAGGATCACAGAAAGCTTTCAACCCCATTAGTAGCAAATACTCGGATCGAACTTATGGGGCCTATACATGGTTTGATGAGAAACGGCTTTCCCCACAGATTTCCGCATATTGACCTGCTACAAATTCAAACAGAACTATTTGAACACCTAAAATGAACAGGAAAGAAAATCATGGTAAACCTCAAAAAAATATTTTTCAGAGGAATGTCGTGTCTTCTATTTTTCAGCATCGTTGCAGGAGCAGCCGATGAATCGACTTATAAAGATATGACAAAAGAAGGATTCGACGGTCTTGTGCTGGAAGAAAACTTTGAGGGCCCACTCCAGGGTTGGACACTGACAGGGAAAGGCATGGTCGTCAAGCCGCACGAAGGTCTCAACGGCAACGGTTGTCTTTTTTATGAACGTAAAGATCCGAAAGAATATCCTGCTATTTCCAAACCGGTAGAGCTGCAGCACGGGGTTGTATACAAGATCCGGATCGACTATAAGACTGAATTTATTAACAAAGGCGGTAATGAATTCTTTTGTGTCCGGTATTTTAAAAATGGCGAGCGGCTGAGCGGGACTTTCCATATGAGCTCAGACAAAAAACTTGTTCGCGACTGGGATCGTTTGGAACGTACCTTCACAATTCCGGATGAAGCTGATTCTGCACGGGCTTCTATTTTACTTCGAACGGGCAGGTTAGGAAAAATCTGGTATGACAATTTTGTTATTGAACCAGTTGGAGGACGTCCCGGAAGATTGTATCCGCTCGCACCACAGTCACTAGCATTGAATGAATCAGGCGAAATCACATTCCATGCCGAAAGCATGGACTATATGGAAGGAAAGGGATTAAGTATTTCACTTGAAATCAATGGAACAAAACAGACAGCGGTCGTTAAGAATGACAGAGGAGAATTTACTCTTGGGAATCTTCCGTTTGGAGAATATAAGTACAAGGCTATCCTGAAAGACGATCAAAAACGTTTGATTCTTGCCCATACGGAAGGCCGTTTTTTCCGGCATAAGGAAAAAAAGAATATTATTTCTATAAATTCTTCGCAAACAGTCTTTTTGAATGAAAAAAAGACTCTTCCTGTCATTTGCTTTTTCGGTCATATTAAAGAAGAAAATACGGTGGATGCTTTGGCACGTATACGAGAAGCCGGATTTAACGGGATCCTCTCCGTGCCGAGATGGATCACTAAGCCGAAAGACAAGAATCTGAGCGATTCGGCTCAATTGCTTGCTCTTCTTGACTTGTTGCAGAAAAATGATCTCAAGTTCATTTACAGTATCAAATATCAGTTAGGCAATAAACCGAATGCAATCAAAAAATTCGATTTTGCGGAGGGGATTCATAATGTAACCCTGAAGATGGTGAAAACCGTAAAGGATCATCCGGCGATGCTCGGCTGGTATATCAGCGATGAGAATCCGCTTGCAGATATCGGGTTGATTCGTGATCTGCGTGAGCGGATTGCGTCAATTGACCCAAATCATCCAGCCATCACACTGACCAATATGATGGATAACTTCAAGGAATTCGCAAGTACAGGGGATATTCTTGCGATTGATGCTTATCCTATCGCCAGTTCGTCCATGAAGTTGGAAGAAGAACAGGATGACGGCAATATGGCTGGCTATGTGGATGCCGGCATGAAGACCAAGCTTCCCGTGTGGAATACCATCCAGATCTTTTCTTGGGGAGCGTTCGATTCTATGGACACAAAAAGTTCATTAGTCATGCGTCACCCCACGGAACAGGAGATGTGTTCCATGATCCTGACCAGCGCAATCCATGGGGTTAAAGCATTTTTGTTTTATGCTTACCATCCTGTCATATATTATGCAGAGGAGAAAGTTCCCGGTTCCGGGAAAAAACAGTGGCTTCAAATCGTGAAAGCAGTCCAGATGCTCCGTTCCATTGAACAATATCTGCTGAGCGATGCCAAAACACCGCAAGTCCAAATCACACAATTGGCAGGGAAAAAAGCGGAAGCCTGTGCATTTTCACTTGAAAATGGGGAAACGATTGTAGCGATCTCCTGCGGGGGGCCAAAGGAAAGTAAAGCGGAATTGTATGTCCCGGGCAAAGATCAACTCGTCTCTCAATATGGAAAGACCAAGAATCTGGGTGGAGGACGTTATCTCTTTACCGGAAAGCATGTCGATTGCGATCTGCTGAAAGAATAAAAACACTCTCTCCTTTCAAAATAGTCTTGATACAGAAAGTCCATTTTTGCTAAACAAAGGGGAAATAGACTTTCTGTCTAACTGTTTCTTCTGTTCCTGCTTTAGAAAGCAAAAAAAACAAGTAGATAAAATGGATAAAAATCAATATTCTTCTTTTTATGAATTATACACAAAAACATCCCGGCCAGTTATCACGGCACATGGAACCTATATTGGACACCATCCGGAAAATTCCATACAAGGCATACAGGCATCGGTAGATGCAGGATGTGATTTCGTCGAATTTGATGTGCGTACATGCAAAGATGGCGTTCCTGTACTCATTCATGATACAAGCCCAGAACGTACTGCACTTGTAACAGGGACTATCAAAGAGTTTACTTTGGCTGAACTCGAAAAGATGAACTTCAGCCATTATGAATATTTTGTGGATTGTTCTGGACGCACCCTGGATCACCCCCTGGAAAAACTTTGCCCGATCGCCCGCTTGGAGACAGTATTTGCACGCTTTGCTTCGCAGATTTTTCTAAATATTCAGATCTACGAACAAGATCTGCTTGGTCTCCAGACGATTTGTGGCATGTTCAAGGAGTTTGATCTCTATGAACGCGGTTATTTTACTATGCTTAATTTCAAGGAAGCAGAAAAAATCCGTGCCATTGACCCGAATATTGAACTCTGTGTTTTGAATCGTCCGACAGATACCAGTCGTACAACAATTGCCATGCTGCATGATTTTCACGATTTCGGGACTCGTTTTGCTCAGCCACGCTGGTATGATATCACACCTGAATATTGCCAAGAAAGTCACAAACTCGGCATCTTTTCAAATGTCTATTATGCAAACTACATTCGCGATGCTAAACATTTTATTGAATGCGGGATCGATGGCATTCTCACGGATTATCCAGATGTTATTATTCCGTTTGTGAAGCAAGATTGATTGGTCTCATGTATTACGGTAAATTTCATGAGGTCGATCCTGCCTCTGTCAAAGCAACAGGACATCTGCAAACATTTCTGGAACGGCAAAACGATGCTTTGAGTTCCCATTACAAAGAACAGGGTTTCCCGTTTGATACTGCCATGTGGGATGGTGGAGTCGGCAGAACCATCCCAGCATCCATCGTTTACAATGATGATGCGGCAGAAACTCCTTCGCAGGAAGCATGGTGGCCCTATGAACAAAGCGCCTATCTGCTGGATGGATTGTTGCGCCTGGGAATTCTTAATAATGATAGGGAAAAACTCTCTCTTTTTGAAAAAAATCTGAAATATGTGCTGGCGCATCCTTCCGATGATGGACTTTTAGGACACTGTTACAAAGGTTCAAACTCGGAGTGGCCCATGGCGGTTTTTGCCCGGGCGGTAGTGGTGTATTGTGAATGGACTAAAGACCGTAAAGTCAAAGAAGCTTTTGTGCGTCATTATGCCAGTCTCTCCACAGAACAACTGGCCATCGGATTCCGTCATATCAACAATCTGGAAGGTCTGCTCAAAGCTTATACATGGAGCGACAACCCTGAACTTCTCCAAAAAGCGCAAAATGCGTACAAAAAGCATGATGAATACTACTCGCTGCATACAGAGGATGAATTCGAACTCTTCTGGTCTAAGATTACCTCGAGACACAACTATGTGATCCATGGAGTCTCCTTCAGCGAATCAATCAAATTGCCGGTACTGCTCTATCTCCATACTGGCAAAACCGAATTTCTGGAGGGTGCTGAAGCAGGCTTGGCACGTGTCCTTGCCACGCATGAACAGATTCCCGGGCTGCCATCCTGTAATGAGGATTTTGCTGGACGAGATCCACTGCAGGGATATGAAACTTGTGTCGTCAACGATTTTGCCTGGGCTCTGGGATATTTTCTCATGGCAACGGGAAACGGCAAGTATGCTGACCGCATGGAAAAAATCTTCTATAATGCATTTCCAGGTTCGCTTCTGAAAGACTTTACAGCTTTGCAATATCTTTCCGCACCGAATCAGGTTATTGCTGGACCGGGCTCCAATCATTCGTTTTTCTACCGAGGCTGCGCAACATTCCGTCAATTCCGGGCGGATCACAGTGCACAGTGCTGTACAGGAAATGTCCACCGGATACTGCCGAACTTCATCCTCCGTATGTGGATGAATGATTCTCAGAACGCGCCTGTTGCAACACTTTACGGACCTTCCGTTCATCAAGAAAATTATAACGGGATCGACTATTCCATTCAGGAAGAAACATCTTATCCTTTTGATGAAACAATCACCTTCCGTTTTTCAATGAGAAAGAGTGTTCAGATGCCCTTTACCTTCCGTATTCCGGAATGCTGCAAACAAGCGCACCTGTCGATCAATGGAAAAACAATCCCTCTGCCGAAATCAAACAAAGGTTTCTGTACCATTAAACGGGAATGGCAGAATGGCGATACTCTGGAGTTAATCCTGCCGATGACTCCAATTCGCAAAAAAGATAAATATTGGAGCTGGTATGAATTTGGGGCTCTGGTCTTTTCTTTGCCGGTTCCATATTCGATCACCCGGGAAAACCCGTCCCGTTTTGCGCCTTGTATTGTCATGCCGGAAGGAAAATGGAATTATGGTATTGCCGACGATGCACAGGTACAGGTTATCCGCAAAAAAACAGACTCATTTGTTCTAGATGATCCCCCGATCAAACTGCTGATCGAAGCCTTGCCTATCACGTCATTTGATGAATTAGAACTGGGTCGATATACACCGAAAATCCCAATTTTTCACCATATTGCAGGGACAAAGAAAACGATGGAACTGGTTCCATACGGCTCCACGCTTCTGCGTATTACAGCATTTCCAGATACAGCCGAACGACATGCACTGAACTGTCATCAAGTGCTGGTCAGCCCATCATACCCCTATGATTTCCGTAAGGCGCAGGATGAACAGCATTTTCTGCCGGAATTTCTGAAGGCGAAAGAAGTCCTTAAGTTTTCCAAAGAAATCGTACCGGAGCGTTCGGGCTATTGTGATCTGCTGAAATTTTTTGCCAATAAAGAACATGCACTGGCTTATGTTTTGTTCCGATTTTACTCGGATCAAGAACGGGATGCATATTTTGCCATTAGTGCCAGTGATGGTGCCGAAAGTTTCTTTGATGATAAGATGATCTGTCGGATCGAACCTATGTCTGATGCAGAATACATTGCTCCAGAAATCCTTCCTGTTCACTTGAAAACCGGGTACAATATACTCATGATGAAGGCTGTAGAAGGTCCAACCCCGCTGCAGTACAGAAAAGCCTGGGGCGTTCTTGCCCAAGCATTCTATTGATCGAAGTAGCCAATTGCAATCCAATGATGTGAATCTTCCTATGATAAGCTTGTCAAATATGTCTTTGTGTAGACAAGAATAATGACTGCGATTTCCCTGCAGAGTTTTGCAAAAAAAGGAAAATCTGGGTCTTGAAAAAAGGACTGATAGATTGTCATCGATTATGTATTGAAATACGATCGTTTTTAGCTGGAAATAAAAATCAAGCAACATACACAAAATCTTTTTTTAATCCACATGTTGCATTCTGTGAAAAAATGATTATCTTTATATTAAGTAGTGGTGTTAAATGTAACACCCGGACTAATATTTCCTTTGAGTTCAAGGCAGTGTTGTCAAGGAGTTGTAACAATGGGTTATCTTCCGGAATCTGAGTGCAAAGTACGTTTAGAAGCGGTGCGGTCGATTTTGTCTAGTGCTTCGTTGGATTTAGCGTTAGTGTATTATGATGAGTTCAACATCGGGAATGGGTGGTATTTGACGGGGTGGTGTCCTCAGTTTGAGTCTGGTGCAGTCTTGGTTCCCCGGATTGGTTCGCCTTTATTGTTAGGCGGTCCGGAGAGTGAGCCTTTTGCGAAGCAGGACAGTGCGATCAAGGAAACGCGGAATTTTCCGGTTTTCATGGTGCCTGATGAAGAATATCCTGCTGCAACGATTCTTGATTTTCCGGCCTTATTTGCGGAATTACAGGCGAATCTTGGGACGATCAAACGGATTGGTCTGGTAGGTGCGGCACGCATGCCGCAGGGTTGTTACAAAGGGATTGTCGATGGTTTTGCGGGCGTTGAAGTGATTGATATAACGGATGATTTTCTGCGTTTGCGTTATCAGAAATCCGCTTGGGAGCTGGATCAGATTGCTGCGGGTTTCAAGCTGGCGGATTCCTGCTATGATGCAATGAAGGCGGTGATTGCTCCTGGGGTCAGTGAGATTGAAGTCGCTGCAGCAGGGGAATACGCTGCGCGCAGCCGGGGAGCGAGTGGGTTTGGTTTTTCGGCAATTGTCGGCAGCGGTTCGCGTGCCAATGCGGTTGTTCCGACGGCCAGCAGCAAGAAACTTGTTGCTGGGGAAACGGTCATGATCGGGCTGGCTCCGAAAGTCAATGGCTACGCCGGTGTTATGGGCGACCAATTACCGGTCAATGGCGAATACAGCACAGCTCAAAAAGAATGCCTGAAATATCTGCGGGAAGCCTTTGTGCTGACCAAAAAGATGCTGATCCCCGGAAAATCCGGTCGTGAAATTGATGCTCCGGCGCGTGCTTATTTTGACAAACATGGTTTTGCCAAGTATCTTGTTTGCCCGTTTGTGCATACGATCGGTCTGCTGGAAGCCGAAGCTCCTTTCTTCGGTCCGAACAGCGATGACATTTTACGCCCCGGCATGGCAGTCTGCGTAGACATCAGTTTCTTCGGACATCCGCAATTTTATGGAGCCCGGATTGAAACCGGCTATCGGATTACCGAAAAAGGCGCTGTTCCCTTCAGTGTGAAAATGGATGCACTGCATACAAATCTGCAATTTTGAGCAGGAGGAATATAATGAATCAGGACTCGCGTTTTGATGTCGTTCTCGGCATTGATATGGAAACGGATATCGGTAGTTATACGGATCATTATGACGGAGTCCAACTCGGCACTCCGAAATTGCTGGAAGTCATGGCAGAGTATGCTGCGGTCGCGACATACTTCTGGACTGGTCATGCTGCGGCAAGTAATCCATCCATCCTGAAAATGGTTCAGGCTGCAGGGCATGAAATTGGCTGCCATGGATTGTACCATGAAACGTTGGGAGACCCCCTGTTTCCACTTCCAAATAATTGGCCGGTCTGCGATTTTGAAGTCGAAGGACGGATTCGCGAAGCGACCCGGATCATCACGGAATTGAGCGGAAAATCT
>JBAXYW010000073.1:0-12428 GCA_041670605.1 Lentisphaeria bacterium | reverse complement strand
TTTTGACTTTGCGCCTGAACTTGAGTCCACGCCTTTTGCGCCATTGTTTGTTGCCGTGTCTGCATCTTCAGCCTTCCTTTTTTGCAGCTGAAAAAAGGCAACGAATCCGGCCTCGGCCAATCGTAGCGTTTCCGCCGATTTGCAGTTGCATTGATTCCTTTGCAAACTTTTGCAAAAGCGTTTCTTCAGTGATGGCGTCATTTGAATTTTCTGGTTTTCGATAAACCCGATCACAGGAGATTAATCCAGCCAATATGCTTTCCGCCGGTAAATTTTCTTCACTCCAAAGAGCACCATTTGTGACTGTTTTGGTATTCTCATCGATACGCGTGCGCGTGACCACTTCCGTTCCTGTTTCTGTCAGGAAATCAAAAACGTCATTAGGCAGAATCACAAAGCGCTGTTGAAACGTATTCTGCCAAGCAGCATCGTCAGGGAAAACCCATTGAGAGATTTTCTGGGCCCACTGGGTAGCCTCCTCACTAACTTCTGATTGAAGATCCAAATCTTCCAGATAAATTTTTCCTTGATCTGATAGACACGATGTTTGGGTTTGATAGGCTTTTTCTTTTTCCCAGTCCTCTTTGGAAGGAGGAAGGTCTTTTTGACCCGCGCATTCAAGATCCCGCCGCAGATATTGCAAGGCCAACGGAGAGGTGCACCAAGCAAAGGTTCCGTAAAGGCTGCGCACTGGCAAGCACACTAACTTCGCGTCAGTCGCAATCAAGGCTCCCGCATTGGATTGATTGCTCTCGCTATCAGAGGCCCGACCAAAGGCCAAAGCAAGCTCTTTATTTTCCTTGCGTGCAGTGTCTGTAGCCCGATATGAATCAGCCCAAACGCCCTTGAGTGCAGACCCGGGAATGAGCGGCCAGTTCGTTACCTTGTCCCGATGCAACGGGAGATCAATATATCCCACTCCTCGGCCGGTTCCCACGTGAACGGGCGACAGAATATGAAGCCAATAGAGTTTCGTTGTATTTGTATTCATCGTTTTTCCTTGTTTAAAATGTCACCAGATGCCCCATGTGGCCAAGCCAAAGCCATCCCGTCGATCCTGTTCTTCATCGCTCACGCTTTCAAGCCACAACTTTTTCAGGTCTGAACTTTGACCCTTCAGTAGCTCAAAGAAATACACGCCGCCCGCAGGAACCATCCGCCGAACAGGTTTGGGACCATGGGGTTCCGCCAAAGACCAGCCGGAAACGGCCTGCCAGTGGGAAATCGTCACTCCGACTAGTTTCATCGAGATGTTCGTGCCCGGTGGCGTTCCCTCCAAATTTTCATTCAGCCATCCCGGTTTCCAGCCATCCCGAAAAAGAGCTGGCGTCGCCAACACCATTCGGATCTTTTTGTTTTGGATTTCATTCAAGGCTTTCGTTACAAGAACTGGACATTCCCATAATTTTTCCTTGTCCTCTTTTTTCCAATGTGCCAAACGGCGTTCTCCGCCTAAAGGATGCAGAACATTTATGCGTTTGAGCGTTTCTTCTGCCCAGCCGGTCGCTTGTACGCGTACGGATAATTCAATATCCGCCCAGTCTGCTTCATAGCGTTTCAAACGCGAAAGCGGAAGCGCGCTACTCATAAAGAGCTCCCCTTCTGCTGCGGTTCCCGTTTCGGAATTCAATCTTGCATGGAACCGCTCTTCCGGTTCCGGGCCGAGCAACGACCCATCAAAGTTTTTGATCTCTTGGGGATCGGATAGCCAAAGAGCCTGTTTTTCAACAGGCCACCAAGCCGGGGAAGGAATTGGTTTAAAATCGTCCACGGCGGCATCGGAAATCACCACAGGTTGCAAGCCAGCCACAGGCCAATTGCAATCCCTCTCGGAACCGTTCATCGGTTTCATTGGAAAGAGCTTTTTGTCTGAACGGGAAACACAATCCAAAGGAGCCGGTAAATACAATTTTTCCCCCGCGATCGGGAAAAGGCCGGAAACTTCAATGTTCAAAAGTTCTGTGGCTACTTGCGCGGAAAAATCCTTTGCAGCCACTTTCCCGAGCATTGTGCGACAAGAGCCAGCGACCACAGACGGCAACGGCCAGCGATGACTGCGCATCCGAAGTCCCTGACCTGCACCAAAAGGCCGTCCATCCCTTGATACAATGGCATCCCGGCAGGTTAATGCAAGCATTTGAGCACTCATTGGTCCCCCTTCTTTCCAATTTTTTCTTCCGCTTGATCCATTGCGCCTGCCATCTGCCGAGCAATCAAAAGCGAATCACTGAATTGAATAAGCGAATCGGAATCGGTAATTTTTTCTACAAGTTTTGAAACCTCGGTGTCTGTGTCTTTGTTCATCGGATATTTCTTCCGCAACACCTGAATCACATCTTTTTGAATCGCTTCCGATACGGTTTCTTGGGGCCATTGCTCGTAAACGCGGGCCAACTCTCGCAAATCGTAGGCAAACCGTCCTGAAATGACATTTCTCCGCAACATGCTGGTCAACTTTTCAAAATACTGATCTGGATTCTCAGACCAATTGAATCTTACGGCAGTTGGACTATTGCCTCGTTTGATCAAATGAACGGCGAAGCCATCGCGTTCTTTTTGCTTGCCCTCACTCGAATATGGGCTTTTGGCATGCTTCTCTGCGATCCGCCCATAGGTAAGAATATCTTCCAATGGTTCCATAAAATGAACCATGGCAATACCGACCGATAATGAAAGATTATTCCCTTCCGTAGACCAAGGCTGCTTTTTCTTTGCAAAGGCATCGTATAGAGAACGGGAACAGGCAACGCTTTTGTCAAGTGGCACAAAGGCAAGAACATCATCGCCACCGGCATAGACCAAAACACCGGAATTTTGTTGCACAATGTTGCGCGCTTCTCCGGCAAAGGCGGCTAAGGCTTGGGAAAATTCTCGATGTTTTCCTGAACTCTGAATGGAAGCAATTGCAGCTCCCATTTTGTCCCCGTCCGCTACCAATATGGAAAAATAAGGGCTTGCTTCTCCAAACGTTTGTATCAAGTTCTGCAGAGCTTTTTTGCACGATTGCAAGGCTTCCGATTGGACTCCAGTTTCTTTCTGGATATCTACATAACGGGAGGAATACACCGCCGTTCCTTCAAAAGGAAATACGCCATATTGCGGACAACCACGCGCTTCAGAAGTATCAATTGAGTGAAAAACATTTTGTTTCACCAGATCTTCACACGCCGTCTTGAATTCCTGTATATGAGTTTCTTTACAACCACGAAGCCAGGGATCTGCTGCGACACGGGAAACCGATGGATAGAAAATCTGTTCTTCTGAATCTCGTACCCAGCAGCGTTTGACCATTCCTACCACATCCAGTTGTTCCCCTTCGTTTAACCTAATTTTGGGACACTCCTTTTTAATCAACACGCTCTCCCGCAGCCCATCCAGAGAAGACTTGGGAACACCAGCGCGGCCTTTGGCGGGCAAAAAGTTACGGCAAGCCTTACGACCGGAAAGCAAGCGCATCAGTTTTTTCCGGCTTCCCTGATAATCGTCTGTGAGGGGAACCCATGCAGCATAGCATTCCAGGATATCATCCACCTGATCATTCCAAATATCTTGGTGAATACAGTCCTGATACTTCTTAAAAACAGCATCTGCAAACTCTCGCCAACGTTTTTTTGCCGCCTGTTCCGCATTGTCTGCAATCTTTGCAACTTGTTCAGACGCTTCACACTCGATTTCTGCGACAATCACATTGGCCACATTTAAGGAGGAATCTGGTTCTAAAGCATGATCATTTTCGGGTGCGGGAAAGATAAGGATTCCTCCTTTTTCTTGAACAGCTTTGGCAGTTGCCTTGCTGATTTCCGAAAGCAAATAGGACCCAAACCATAAATCACGGGTCCGCCTTGCTGCGGCGATAAAATCCTGCACAGGCCCGATACTGAGAGCAAGCAGAAACTTCATAAGGAAATCTCCTGAAAATGGAATTGCTTCTTGGCAAATGCAAGAAACGCGTCCAGAGCGGAACCTGATGATCCGGCAAGTGGGGAATTAACATATGAGGACAACCGCTCTCCGCGAATGCTCGTTTCTGATAGTGGCCCGAATTGCTGATGTTCTGATTTCAAAATAACCTGGCTCAATTGAGGTGTATTCAATTGCAAAATCATTGGAATCGCTCGCCCATCCTGCAATGCCAATGGTTTCAAAATGATGGGGCTTGCCATACGTTCCTGTTCTTTCCCTTCATACAAAGGCGTGAGGGTTGTAATCGGTGGCTCGTCCTGTTTTTCTCCCTGAAAATGGAAAATAATGGGAAGCCCTAGCTCTGCACGGGGGAACGCATCACATGGAATATTTGTCAACCGTTGATGCTGTGAAGATCGCTTTTTGACCAGCTCGCGGATTGTTTCCGCTTCTGGGAAACGGGAACGCCCGGGTCTCTTTCCCCCGGAATTCCGAGCGAAGCCAATTCCTTGACGGAATTGCTGTAAAACCTGAACGGATATTTTCCACGCATCAAGAGCTTCTGTGGAAGATTTTCCAATAAGAAACTGTTTGAGCAGTGTCGGCCATTTTTGCGGTGCAGAAGACGAATGGAATAACTTTCCGAAGCACGGTACGATGTCGTTCTGATCTTTGGGAGCCAGTTCTTTACAGTACAAAGAACCGCAACCCCGTCTTGTTCTTGCGCCCAAGCCACCAAAATTCACCCAAGCACAGACGGCTGTTTTCACATCATTGCAAAATTCTTCGCGAACAACGATTCTTAGCTGAAATGAGAAGGGATGAAAAAACGCTGCCGGTTCCTGCTCGTTCTTTTTCTCTTTTCCTTTGGGAGGCTTGCCCTGAAAAGGAAATAAAATATAGGGGAACACATCCTTAAAAGAGTCCTTCCATTTGAGACGCCTGCCTCCTTGTCCTTGTTTTACCTTTTGATCCCAATCATATGTCGCACAAGACTCGGATTTCACACACTCGATAGCGTGAACAGAAACAGTTACCAGACTTTTTAATTTCGTGGAACCCCATATTTTTTGATGACGTTCGAGCATTTCTTCCAAGGAATATTTCGCTCCGCAGGTGGCTCTCCACCAAAACTGAAGATTTCCGCGAATTTCTGTTCCGCGAACAGGCATCCTTTCATCCACGGTTCCGGCAACGCAACCGCCCCCAAACATCGGGGTGATCACCTTGATTGTGTAATTCAAAGTCGTTGATGTTTTCTGCGACTTTGGCCGATCAGGGCATTTTGGAATTTCTCTTTTTTCAGACACTTTCGCCACCTTTGAGCTTGCATCATTAAGCTAGTTATTCTGCCTTCATGATCGAGTCTATCCCCCTCAAATTCGGCGGCATTATTTCGCATCCTCACATCGGAACAAACCCATGCCAAAATGACTCCCATATCCAAGGCAAATCGGCCCTTGAACGGGTGTTGAAAAAGTCAACCGGACAAAGAAGCCGCTATCTTGTGGAGGCTCCATGCCGCCTCGCAACCTTCTGCGGACAAAGTGTCGGAATAGGTTTTTTTGCGCTTCCGCCATGTCTTCGGATTCAGGGAATCGTGCGACTTCGATGTTCGTTGGTTCTGGAAAACCTCGTTGTTTAAGTTCTGCAAGGAGTTGGCCTTCTATGCTGTTGACCCCTTTCTTTTTCAGATACCGCGGAGGAACCAAAGGGGAAGAAGAAATCCAAGTGGTTCCCTGCCCGATGTAGCCCCGTAATTCTCTGGGGAGTTCCGTGATATGGGAAATGTTGGCATGTCCGGCAATGGCAATATGCAGATCGCCCGGCACTCCTTTGGCCCATGTTCTTCTGGCCTTGCGAATAGCCTCCTGTGCAGACAAGGTGAATCCCATGGGGCTCCATAAGAGAATATGATCCAGATGACCATCTTCGTCGAGATCCACAGGAAGGATGTGTGCGTGCCGATGACCGCTCAACGATCTACCTTGTTCGTCTTTTCCGGTCAGTTCCTTTGGTGCGTGTCCTGTTTTTCCAGGATCCGATTTGGAAACCAAGGTTTGATGCAGTATTTCCGCTTGGGGCAATGTGCGTGCAATGGTTGGTAGAGCAGACATATTTCCAGAGACTGTGGACAAGGAAAGCAGAAACAGATTGATGGTTTCTCTGGATGGAGATGAAGTTTGCACGGCCTTTGTATCCATGATTCCCAGCGGACGACGATATTGAACCCATGTGGAGCCGGGAGGAAGATTCCATCCTTGTTTTTTCCATTGAATCGTGTCCCATTGCAGAGCATCCAGAACGGATTGCGGATAAGCCTCTTCCAATTTTTTGCGGGCCTTTTCCTTGGCTTTTGTTTGCTTCCCGGATTCTGGAGGCGGCAATTGACTCGTACGCCATGCGGAGTAGACGGAATCCCCTTGTGGCACGAGCAAGTTGACTAACTCATCCCGCAAAGGATCTCTGGACTGAGTGTTATCGTGTGGAAAGCAATTCGCCTGGAGAGGCTTTTCCTCATCGGTCCATTCAGCTTCCACCCAGCTTTCGGAGCGTCCCAGATAATTCATCTGCGAAACCAGCGTGGCAAGCAGTTGTTTCTCTGCGTCGTTCAGATGGACAGCCCATTGCACCTGGAGAGGAGCCTCAATGTTCAACCACGTGTCCAGCACCAAGGTCTTTTTTTCAATGGAATCCAACGGCATGTAGTGGCGACTGTGAGCCATGGCAACATCGGGCAAGGCATAAACCGGCAAGACATCCTGAATTTTCTGGATCAGGGATCTGGCATTTTCTGGAATGGTGCTCCAACTCAGCTTCGCATACCCCGTGGCGATCAGGGCACGAAGAATCCGCCATGGACAGGGCGGCCATTCCACCAAGCCTTCGTTGACATGATGCCCCCACGGCGTCGCATGGTAGCGCCCGGCCGGGAAGCGGAAGGTCAGGGTGATCATGCGGGAACCTCATCGCTTTCTTCGCCTGCGCTTTCTTTGCTTACATTATCCTTGTCTGATTTCTTCTCCAACTTGTCGTTGTATTCGACTGTGGCACCTGGCATCTTTTCCTTCAATTTGGCAATGGAGTCTTTCAGATCGATTTCCATTTCCGAGAGTTCTGGAAGCACGAATTCAGGAATATTGGATGCGCTGATTTTTTTCATCTTGGACGCATCAATTTCCAAGTCACAAGCAGTCCGGAAGCGCATATCACCATGAACCAATTTGCCGATTTTGTATAACGCAAGAACAATCAGAAGATTCGACACGGTATCATCAAATCCATAACCTCGGATTTGAGCAAGGTCCAAGTTGACGTAAAGCGTGATTTCTTTTGCGGTATATTCATCACGAGAAAAAGGAATATTGCCGAAGCCCTTCTTGGTGTCACCAGACGGATTCACCGCATCATTCTTCACACCGCCCGAGGCAGCCACTTGGACTCCCGTAGCTTCCACGAAAGCAGACAATGCGCGGGCGATGCGCAGACGTCCACCCGCCAGTTCTTTTTTTGCCAAAAAGACACCATGCAGCAGAGAGCCGACATCGTATTTCAAAAGGACTTCGGACAGCTTTTTCCGATCTGGAATGCCTTCGTCCATCGTTCCCAATTCTTGTTTCAAGGTATTAAAAAATTGTTTGTTACTGCCTTCCAACAAATAAGGGCTATTCAGACGATGCGCTTCGATGATCGAATCGGTCAAAAACGCTTTGGAGCCATCTTTGCTTTTACGCTCTACGCGGACATGGGATATGCCCTTGACCGCCTCAATTACATCATTTTTCGCACTGTCCCAAATTGTCATTTCCAGACGGTTGGCCATGCTCTGGGCGCTTTCCACCAGCAGGCAGTCCCCTTGGGCGCTTTTGAACGTAGCGGCCCCCAGATTGGGAAAGCCTGTAGGTTGGAACCGCTGGCCCTGAATCGGGCGCAGTGGAATTTCAAACAGCAGGCGATTTTTACCTGCAATGCTTGTGAGATCAATGGACATGGGATGTCTCCTTGTTTGATGGTTGAATCAATTGTTTCAGTTTTTGTGCTGTTTTTTGTGAAATGGGAAACGCAATAGCCGAGGCCCAGTGCCGCACAACATCGGCATCGATCAGAGGAAATTCCAGTGCAGGATGGATTCCATGGGCCTGTAGTCGCCGCAACACCAAGCGCAAGGCGTCTTCGCCATCGCCAGATTGCAGCCGCCGAAGAATGGCGGGATCGAAAGGAATTTCTTGCGCAGATTCCCCTTTGTTGGATTCCAAGGCCCACGGCAGTGCGCAAAGTTTCAAGGCGCACCAAGCATCTTCGGGCCAGTCGGTATTGCTGGATTGCGCAGGATGTCCGCTATTCCACTTCCACCAGTCGATGGACATGAACGCCCGGGCTAATGACACACAACGTTCTACATCAATAGAACCATTCACCCAGGCGGCCAGATCGGAAAGACTGGCATCCAGCCCTTGCCGGGCACAAATCTGTGGATGCCGTTCCCCATGTTGCGTACTTTCCAGACAACGACGGCTGAACACGGCAATGAGATCCTGTTCCGCATTCCGCCCTTGCGCCACTACACGCACATCGTGGGCCAAACGCTTCTCCGAAGTCGCATATTTGCGGGGATTCTTTTCATCCAGCGGCAGCCAGTGGCAACGAATGGAATATTGTTTTCGCTTCTCATCCTGATAATACGCACTACCCAAGGCGCAAGCCAAACGAAATTCGGCACTGCCATTGTCACAGGCTGCAATCCATTCTGGTGAAAGCGGCGGAATGGGTCCGACTTCAAATCCACTTCCGCAGGCCTGGACTTTTTCCACTTCCACGGCTGCCAACAGGACTCCCTGCCAACGGGAAGGAGTATCATCATGGGTCAAGGTGTCAAACACCGCATCGGCCAGATTCCGTTCTACTTGAACCAAGCGGGAGGGAGCCTTGTCCCGCGCTTTGCGGTGCAACCGTTCCATCCACGGGGCCAGATCATCTACGAGACGCGATTTGGGGCAAGGCTGATTGGGAACGATAATTTTTCCTAAAGGGACCGCAAAATGTATCTGGCCATTCCTTTCCAAATATCCGTAACGAATAAAGGAATCGATGCCTCTGGACACCCCAAGTCGGGACACCGCCCGCGCCATATCCACGGGACGTGCGGCATAGGTCTTTCCAATCTGAGCCCGGCCCTCTGTCAACAGAGCCTTCAGTTCGGCAAGGTTTGTCCATTGACTCCATAAAGGCATCCATTGTTCGCCACGTTGGCTTTCTTCTGCATCGGAAAAGGAGCTGCTCCCCACGGCATCATTGAAGAAAGAAAACGGAGCCGAAGCCTGTACTTGCGCCATGGGATTCAAGCGTTTGGTCGCGGAAGCAGAAAAGAGAACCGCACCTTCCAACATCAGGACAAAATCCCAAGGGTTCACAAGGCTGTCCCCATCTGGTCCCGTAGTGCTGTTAGCTCCACCAGCACATCCAGGAAAAAACTGGCCTACTGCAATTCTTTCCAGTGATTCACAATTATTCATCCAAAGAGCTGTATTCAACAATGACAACCTATCTTGATGCCATTTTTTGATTGACTGATTCTCTTTTTCAGCATTCTTTTCCGGCTTGCGCAAAAGCCCGAAAATATTTGCAATCCGTTGGTGATAATTATTTGCAAAATCCAATCGGCCATCATTCCATCCTGTTCCAAGTAACGAAGGATAGACAGCTTTTTCGCTTTTCCTTTTACTCTGTGGCACAAGAGTAAATGCAGCGTTTATTGCATCAAGCGATGAAAACCTTTGTTTTTGCTGGCATTGCATTTGCATGAGCACTTTTTCATCATCAGATGGAGGTTCTTGTCGCTGACCCACGATTTTTTTTGCCCATTCAAGTGACTTGCGTAGATTTTCCAATCTCGGCTCGTCCGATGCTAGAAGAGCTGTTATCGCTTTCGTATTGTCTTTTTGATAAAAGCCAGATCCTCCATTCCAAGGATCCATAATCGCTGTCGGCTGATATTCCTCCAGAAAGAATTTTTCCAATTCTTCTTGGCTGAGCCTTGTCGCCAGCACAAAATAATCGTCCACCCATGCGCCTCGGCATGTCGGATTTTTTTGCTCTGCAACCAAGCGCAGAATTCCCAGTGCTTTGAGATAATGGGCCAGTGGTGTGGGTTGGCAACCTTTCAAAATGTGTTTGTAAATCATTTTCTCTTCCTCCCTGCCTGTTCCTGCATCATCCGCGCCTGGTCCGCCTCCAGCAACTTCTGGAGTTCTTCCGGTTTCGGCAATAGCAGACGGTATCGGCTGACAAATAACTTCTGGTCCAATCCAGCGGTGGCATAAGATACTTTGACCGCATCCTTGGCGGTGCAAAGAATCAGTCCTACTGGAAGCTGATCTCCTTGCCCCATCGCATTGTCCTTCCACCAGTTCAGGTAAAAGTTCATCTGCCCCACATCTCCATGTTCAAAAGGACGGACTTTGAGGTCGATCAATAAATGGCAGCGCAAAATGCGGTGATAAAAAACCAGATCGATATAATCATGATCGTTGCTTACGGTGATCCGCTTCTGCCGGGCCTCCAGGCAAAAACCAGAGCCTAGTTCCAGCAAAAAGTTCTGCAGATGATCCAACAAGGCCTGTTCCAGATCGCTTTCCCGCCAACGCGGCTTTTCGGCAAGCCCCGTGAACTCCAATACATAAGGATCGCGGATCAAGTCCGCCAAATCTTTCGGATCCGCTTTTTTCTGAATTTCCTGAAGCAATCCTTTTTTATCGCTGGAAAGGCCCACGCGATCATAAAGAAGAGAACCAATTTGACGCTGGAGCTCGCGGACTGACCAGTTCCCGTTCAAACATTGCAAGGCATAAAATACACGCTGCGATTCGGTGTCCAGTTTGAGCAATTCAATGATCTGGGACCAAGAAAGCCGAAGGAGCAAATCGGGGGACAGAGTGATCTGATTTCTGGATTTGAGCGACGGTGTCGCTCGTTTTCGGGAAATCGTTTGCCCCGCAGATTCGAGCGACGATGTTGCTCGAATTGAGATCGTACTGATCACAGAATGAAGTTGTGGAAAACAGCGATAAAACTGCCGACTTCGCCCCAGTTCAAACCGACTGCACGCATTCATTCCACGCTTTTTCAGGGCCTTTCCAATTTTATCCAGCAACTGCTCCCCGTAGGCCGCCCGGTCTTCTCCCTTTTGCTCATATTCCACAATATTGCAACCAATGAGCCAATTGCGAATCACCAGCGCGTGATTGACCGACCGAGATGCTTGCGCTACAGATTGCGTGTGGATGTCCGCAATTGTCTCAATGAGGTGGGAAAAATCCACGTCACACCCCCTTACAGGCAGAGTCCACGTTCCGACTTGCCCGGATATCCGCCGCCCGCAAAATGGCTTCCAAGTAGGCAAGTGCACTAGGACCGAAACGATCCAGCAGGCCTTGTACACGCTCTGTCCAGCTGGGGCCGGTTACTGGGGAAAGCCCTAGTTTGGCGGGTTCGAGTGTCTGCTTGGTTGTTGGAATAAGGAAATTGCCGTTCTTGTCTTTTACTGCAGGAAGTTCATCGCCTTCGCGAACACCGCGAATGGGCATGCCCCGGCCATCCTGAGCCCTATATTCCTGATCCAACGGAGAAGCCTGCAAGCTACAGCGTACTTTGCCATGATGGCTTGCCACCAGATAGGCCACCAGATCGAAGCACCAGCGTTCCGGGTATTCAGATGGATCAAACAACTTGGACAAATGGCTTTCCTGAATGGATAGAAGCCCCTCCGCACTTTGCTCTACTTGGAGTTTCTGTTCCGGGAAATAATCGCGGCATTCACCCAGTAGCCCGGGATGGGAAGGTTGGATCTGCCGCAACAAGTCGAACAACGCGAGCGCGGAAGCCAGCTCGTGGCGGAACCCTTTTCTTTGTTCCCCATCACCATTTTTGCGATACAAACGATTCTTTGGCCAAGCACCCTTGGGGGCTTTCGCCAACAATTCATCGCGCAAGTCCTTGGGAATGGATGGGTTTTGGAAATTTATGTCGATAGAACCTTGAAAATACGCCGAAGCCTTCCCGATGTCATGGGTAAAACCAGCCAAGACGAGCTTGCGGCGCAAGGAAAGCCAAGGATTCTCCGGCAATTTTGTAGGCCAAAGGACGTCCGCAATATTCCGGGTCTCTTGTTCCACATCTTGCAAGTGACAAACCAAGGAACGCCAAGACTGTACGCTCAAGTCTTCGCGCTGTTCTCCGGAATCCGCCTTGTCCTGCAAATTCTTGTCTTGCAACATCGATTTTTCCGCAAGATGCAGATCCAACGAAAGGGATGGCTCGGCTTTTTGTTGCATGTTCCAGCCGCTTTCCAAGAAGTAGCCGCCGAAAGAGGCCTCCACCAGCACAATGGTTCCCGGCAACAGGTCGCGTTGCTCGTTGCACCTTGACCAGCATGCATCCACCCAATCCCAAACCCAAGCTACAGGCGTCGTCGTTCCCTTTCGGGTGATGGACTTAATCTGCTGGGATGGTTTCGGTACTCCAAGCCA
>JBAXYW010000072.1:0-12583 GCA_041670605.1 Lentisphaeria bacterium | reverse complement strand
CTGCTCAATGAGGCGATGCAGCATGATTTTACAACCAAGTTAAAGGTTTTCAATCCCGACAGCCGGAACGTTGTAATTTTTCCGGAAACGGTTGAGGTGCGGGTGAGCATTCAGGATACTCAGAGTTATTCGCGCCAGAAGTTTGCTCCCATCGCATTGGGAATCCTGACCCGCCCTGACAGTGGTTTGTACCTGACCAGTAAACTGCCGGTCAGTGTGGAAGCAATCCTGCATGGCCAGATCGGTTTTCTGGAAGCAGTTGAACCGGCTAAATTAATGGCAATTCTTGATTTAACGGCCTTCAATCAGCCTGGTACCTATCATGCTCCGGTACAGATTATCGGTACGACAGGAGACTTGAAGGCAGAGTATGTCAATCCCTCAGCTTGTATGCTGACCTTGAGCCTTCTACCGCAAGCTTCGTCCAATCCGGAACAAACACCGACGGAGGCCCCGAAAGACAATGCGCCTCAGTAATATTCGCTGTCTTGTCATTACCGGAGTAACAGCTTCCGGAAAAACCCGGCTGGCAGTACATCTGGCACGGAAATTTCAAGGCGAAATCATCAGTGTGGACTCGCGCCAAGTCTATCGGGGTCTCGATCTGGGTACTGGGAAAGACCTCGAAGAATATGGCAGTGGATCGGATGCCATCCCGGTGCATTTACTCGATATCGTGGAACCCGGCGAAGATTTTCACCTGTTCCGTTTTCTGGCCTGTGCACAACAGGCCCTCTTGGAAGTAGCAGCCCGCGGAAAACTCCCGATCCTCGCAGGGGGAACCCCGCTTTATCTGCAAGCGCTTCTCGACGGCTATGATCTGGCTGGCGGCAAACCGGATCCCGAGCTGCGGCAAACGTTGGAAAAGACAGCGTTGCCGAAATTGATCAGCATGCTGCAGGAGGAAGGCAGTCCGAACTTGTTTGCCAGAACGGATTTAACACAGCCGCGGCGGGTGATTCGAGCTCTGGAAATCGTTCGCGCTGGAGAACAGGGTAATCCTGGGGAGCCTCTGGTCGATCCGCTGATTCTGGCACCGAAATTCCCCCGTTGCGTATCCCATCAGCGCATTGAACAACGCTTGGATGAGCGTCTGCAACAAGGCCTGATCCAAGAAGTCCAGACCTTACACGAAAAGGGTTTGTCCTGGGAAAAGCTCGAATGGCTGGGCTTGGAATATCGCTATGTCGGGCGTTTTCTGAAAGGAGAACTCAGCTGGCAGGAAATGCGCCAGAGCCTGCTGGTGCAAATCCGGCATTTCTGTAAACGTCAGGATACTTGGTTTCGAAAAATGGAGCGGGAAGGCAAGCAGATCCACTGGCTCCCTGAAGGAAATCCCATACGTGCTGAACAACTTACCGTAGAATGGCTGCAGAAAACAGCTTTCAACCCGGCAGACACATCCTCTTAATTACCATGTCTTCTTCGCCAACACAACCTAATAAAATCTGGGTCTTCCTGCTTTGCTTGATGACCCTCCTGCTCTATCTCCTTCCCCTTTTTTTTGTGGAGTTACAGGGGGGAGAAGAAGCCGGATTCGCTGCTGTGGCCCGCGAAATGCTGCTCACCGGTAATTATCTGCAGCCGCATTTACATGGCGATCCAGTCCGTATTTTCCCTTTGTATTCCTGGTTGATCGCTCTTTTTTCCTTTGCCGGAGTTCCGACCTTGTTCAGTATTCGTTTCCCCGCCGTCTTATCCATCTGGGGTTTAGCTGTGCTCTGCGGCCTGACAGCGCGAAAAAGCAAAGGATCGCTGGCTGGGTATATGGCCGCCGCCGTGATTTTGACCTGCTTCGCCAGTATGCGCATCGGCTTCCGGGCGCAAACGGAAACCCTGCATGCCTTTCTGCTGGCCATGGCATGGTTTATGTGGTACCGCTTCGGACCGCAGGAACAACGATGGCATCATGCTTGGGGACTGGCTCTATTGTTTGTCTTTCTCGATGTCCTTGCCGTCGGAGCAAAAGGAATCTTCCTCTTCTATCT
This sequence comes from Lentisphaeria bacterium, assembly GCA_041670605.1. Lineage (GTDB taxonomy): Bacteria > Verrucomicrobiota > Lentisphaeria > Oligosphaerales > Oligosphaeraceae > JAQVUB01. The sequence continues at coordinate 10,595 of JBAXYW010000072.1, read as the reverse complement.
ACCCCTGCTGATTGCCAGAAACCCGCCGAAAATGCTGCGCCAGCTGCAATCCGCACCCCATATCTTGATGCTGGGAATTTTCGCAGTATTGACCTTATTCTGGATTCACTTTGTCTGTCCGCAGCCCTTTCTACCCTGGAATGCCATTTCCTTTACACAGCCGATTCCGGTCAGCGAGGGCTTTTTCCGTCATCTTTCCCTTTTTCCCTGCAAAGTGTTTTTCTATCTGCTGCCCTGGAGCTTGCTAGCTTGGGCTCCTTTCTGCCTGGCTTTACGGCAGTTTGAGCCAACCGGCACTTTGGGAAGTTTTTTCCGGACGCTGATCTTTGTTCCTTTCGTGTTAATTCTACTTTGGCCAGGGGCTTCCCCTCTGCTGCTTTTTCCTGCTCTCGCACCAATGGCTGTGTTGATTGGAATTCATTTTGAAATCGTCGTCAATTGGTACGCCCGCTTTTTCCGCTGGATCGCAAAAGTCCTGAGTGCTCTGACTTTGCTGGGTGCCAGTGCCGGAACCTTGTTCTGGCTGCTGGTTTTTTTGGGCAATCTTGAGTTGCAACCCAGTCTGTTTTCGCATGGCGCCGGAAATACTCTGGCATTGTTGCTTTGTGTTGTCTCCGCAGTTTTGGCCGGGTTGAGTGTAAAACAGTTCAATTCGTTTGAAACAGAACCGCTCTGGAAAAATCTGTTGTGGGGAACGGTCGGTTTACGTCTGATGGTGCTAAGCTTTCTTATGATCCCTTTCTGGACGATTGGCAACCGCAAATTGTCTGGGCTGACTCTGGCCGGTCTGGCGCCTGCCAATGCCCGAATACCCGTTGCAGACCCAATGTCCGGCCTTGAATTACCGCCTGCGCAAAGCTTGAATTCGGAGCCTGAAGTGCAATTGATCTACCTGAATAGCAATTATGCTTATCTGGTGGAAACCTTCTATCTGGGGAAAGATATCCTGCGCCTGAATGCCTTGCACACAAATTTACCGGTCGAGGCACCTGTTGTTTATTTGCTCAGTTCACGCCAACCGGCGATCCCGTCCAGGCAGTGGGAGCCGATCAGCCCTACCGTCAATATGGCTCTGAAACGACGCCTGACTTTCCAGCTCCCCTCCCGAAATAATCAGTATCGCGGGCTCCTGTTTCGTGAAGTCCAGAACCCGGTACTCCCGGGTAGTGTCGCCCTTCCAGCATCGGAAACGCTGGAAAATACCCGGCGCAATTTTTTGCGCCTTTACCGTGGAGTCCTGAAACAGGAATAACTCCTCTGCAAAATCATCACGCAAGGAAAGCTCATTCGATGCCTGAACCATACAAAACATCTCTGAAAGACCTGACCGATGCTGAACTGGCCGAACTTTTGCAGCAATACGGCGCACCCCCCTTTCGTATAAACCAGCTGCGGCACTGGCTTTATCAGAAATGGGCAAGCGATTTTTCTGAAATGAAAAATCTTCCGGCTGCTCTGCTGCAGCACCTGCAGGAAAAATATTTGGTATTTTCCCTGCAGGTGAAAGAAACCCTGACCGCCGAAGACGGTACCGTCAAATGGCTTTCCGAATTGGCCGACGGCAATCGCATTGAAACGGTTCTGATCCGAACCCCGGAACGGGCAACGGTTTGTATCAGTACCCAGGTTGGCTGTCAAGTGCGCTGCGTTTTTTGTGCCAGTGGAAAAAATGGTTTGATCCGAAATTTAAGCAAAGCCGAGATTATCGATCAAGTGCTGCTGGCCTGTCGCTTTATGCAAAGCAAAATCAATAATATTGTCGTCATGGGCATGGGGGAACCGCTGCATAACCTGAGTAATCTTGCTCAAGCCCTGGATTGCTTGAATGATCTTGACGGGTTTGCCCTCGGCGCTCGTCATATTACCATCTCGACCAGCGGTATCGTGCCTGGAATCCGGGAATTGGCAGACCTGGGTCGCCCCTGGAACCTGGCAATTTCCTTGCATGCCACCAGTGATCACCAGCGAGCTGAAATTATCCCGCCTGCCTTTCGCTATCCAATTGCTGAAATCATTGCCGCCTGCCAATATCATCGGCAGCTAACAAACCGCATGCCGACACTAGAATATGCTTTGCTGAAAGATCATAATGATACCCCCGCAGATGCCGCCCGCCTTGCGGAACTGGCGATCCGCCTGCGGGCTAAAATCAACCTGATCCCCTGCAACCCCGGTCCCAGCCGCCATCAAGCACCAAGCCCAGCGAAATGCCGGGAATTCTTGGCGCAACTCAACAACGCCGGCGTGCCGGCGACCTTGCGCCTCCGCAAAGGAGATTCCATCCAAGCAGCCTGCGGACAATTGCGCCAGCAACAAGCGGAAAGTATATAACACAGATACACGAACCGACACGGATGGGGAGGACTTGTTTTCTAATTGCAAAAAGCATGAAAAACACGCAATTGGCGGATAGTAGTACGGATGAACCTGGGGTAAACTGACCTTCACAACCTGAGCTGTTGTTTGTCGCCAATTATAAAGTCGGCATAAGGCTATGCGCCGGAGGCGCATAACCATGCTTAACCCCAGGCTTCAGCCTGGGGAAAGGCACTCCCCAAAACGAGGTGCCTCGGAGAGGCACTACAGAAAAAACGAGCCAGCACATTTGCCGTTCTGCTGACGGTCGCTTGCGACCGCCAGGGACGGGAGCGGGGAAGCCATGAACAACGACCAACTTCAACGCATATTACAGGTCAGTACTGCGGATTCCGGCGGCGGTGCGGAGGGTACTGCCTGGGAATTATATCAATATTTTCGTCGTCAGGGTCTGGCTTCCTGGCTGGCCGTCGGGCGCAAATATCGGGACTCCCCGGATGTTTTCGAGTTGCCGCGCCCGAAAGCGACGACTCTGTCCGGAAGGATTTTGCAACAATTGGGCAACTTTGCTCGTAGCTTGGAAGGAAAACTGCCGGGCATGCGTCGTTTTTCCAGGGTTTGTGAACGGCTGGCGGACCCGCTTCGTCTCCAGGAATGGTGGCAGGGTCTGGAGGAATTTCACTATCCCGGAACTTCGGACTTGCTGGCACTATGTCCACACACACCCGATCTGGTGCATTGTCATAATCTACACGGCTACTATTTTGATCTCGGCTTTCTGCCAAAACTCAGTCAACAGGTTCCTGTGGTATTGAATCTGCATGATGCCTGGCTATTGACTGGACACTGCAGCTATTTTTTTGCCTGCCAAACTTGGCAACAGGGTTGCGGAAACTGCCCGCATCTGGATACGTATCCGGCTTGCCGCAAAGACAAAACAAGCGAAAACTGGCAGCGAAAAGCGGAGATTTATGCCCGTTCGCGTTTCTATGTTACTGCCCCCTCCCGCTGGCTGCTCAATCAGGCACAGCAATCCATGCTGCACGCCGTGGAGTACCGGCTGATTCCTAACAGCATTGATTGCACCATCTTCTGCCCAGGGAATCGCCAACAGGCCAGGACAAGGCTCGGCTTGCCACTCGATCAGCCAATCGTGCTCTTTTGTGCCGCTGCCCGCAACAGCATTTTCAAAGATCCCGCTACGATGGTTGAAACCATGCAGCGAGTCGCCGAACAGGAGCCGTCAGTGCAGTTTGTCTGTGTTGGCAGCAAAGCGCCACTGCCGGCATTGCGGCGTTTGCCTTTGCGTTCGCTACCCTATTTGCGCCAGCCCACTTTGCTGGCAGATTATTACCGGGCCGCGGATGTGTTTGTGCATACTGCCAGAGCGGAAACCTTTGGCAAGACAATTACTGAAGCGATGGCCTGCGGTACCCCGGTCGCCGCAAGTGATATCGGCGGCATACCGGAACAAGTGCTGCCAGGGAAAAACGGCTTTTTGGCTCCACCGGAAAATGCGGAAGCCCTAGCAGCTCGAGTTTTGCAGATTCTACGTCTTTCTGCAGAGGAAAAAGCCCGGCTCTCGTCCGGAGCTGCTACCCAGGGCGGCAAATATCTTCTGCAAGAACAAGGAAACCAGTTGCTGGAATGGTATCAGGAAATTATAGCTCGGGAACGGAAGGATGGGCTTCGAGCTCGTTGACCGCCAGTCGGGCAGCCTCCAGAAAATCTGCGCAAACCAGGGTGGCTAGCGACTCGTCACAGACGCGCTCGGTTTTCAGCAGTAACCCGGGAATGGCAAAATTTTGCGCCAGTTGCATATCACAATCGTCATCTCCGATCATACAGGAATGCTCCCGGTCAATCTTGAATTCCTGGCAGGCTTGTTCGAGCATGCCGGTTAATGGTTTACGGCATTGGCAGGCACCCGGCACAGCAGAATGCGGACAGTAATAATAAGCGTCCAAATGAATCTTTTCCAGCGCCAGAAGCTGGCTCATCCGGGCATGTACCGCAGCTAAATCGTCTTGCGTAAAATATCCACGCGAAATTCCGGATTGATTGCTGATCAAAAGTAGGAGAAAACCGGCATCCCGCAACAGGCGTAAGCCCTGGATGACTTCCGCAGGAACAACGACCTCGGAAGGATCGCGTAAATAGTCAACCGCACGAATCAACGTTCCATCGCGATCCAAAAAAGCGGCTGGCTGGCAAGCAGTATTCTTCATCAGTAACGCTCCTCTTTGCACAGGGGCAAAAACAAGACTCAGGCAAAATAAGGTCGAATTGCCGCCAGAATTTCTTCCACTGAAGACATTCGCCCCTGGCCAGACGGACCACAGGCGACATTGCCGGAAACCGGGCCAATGAAAAAGACTCCACGGTCGCGCAAAATACGGCAGTTTTCCAGGGTGGCGGGATGGTTCCACATGCGGGGATTCATTGCCGGGGCAACCAGCACCGGGCCGGTATGCGATAAATAAAACGTCGACAGGGCATCATCGGCAATGCCATGCGCTATCTTGGCCAGGATATTCGCTGTGGCCGGCGCAATCAGCAGTACCTTGCAGCGATCCGATAATTCAATATGGCCAGGCCGCCAATCCGGAATCTCCCAGAGATCCGTAATCACCGGCAGCTGAGATAGCGTGAAAAAAGTCTGTGCACAGACCAATTTCTGCGCACTGGCCGTCATCAAAACCTGCACCGGAATGCCGGCCTGCTTCAATTTGCTGGTCAAATCCGCGGCTTTGTAGGCAGCAATCGATCCGCTGACTCCGAGAGCCAGAACGTGCTGTTCGATTTCACTCATTGCCAGAACTCCTTTTCCTGAATGCAGCTGCGGCAGCGTGCCGCCTGGATGATTTCCCAAAGCTGCCGGGCGGTTTGTTTTTCCTCTTCTTGCTGATTGATCAGAACATAATCGTATTCCCGCCAATGCCCAATCTCTCTTCGAGCATGTTCAAGGCGGCGCTCGATTTCCGCCTCGCTTTCAGTCTTTCGCCCCCGCAAACGCTGTTCAAGCTGGGCAAAGGATGGCGGCAGTAGAAAAACGCTAATAAAGCGTGCGGCCAGCATCTGTCCTTCGAGATTCTGACGAATCTGCTGCGCTCCCTGAACATCAATATCCAGAATTACATTTCGCTGTTCTTCCAGGTATGGCGCCACTTCACTGCGGAGGGTGCCATAGTAGTGCTGGTGAATTTGAGCATGTTCCAAAAATTCACCGGCTTCTTTGCGGCGGGCAAATTCTTCCAGACTGAGAAAATGATAGTGCACTCCTTCTTTTTCATCCGGACGCGGTGAACGAGTCGTACAGGAAACGGAAAAATGAATCTTGTCCGATAAGGCAAAAAGGTGTTGACAAATTGTCGTTTTTCCGACCCCGCTGGGGCCGGAAAAGATCACGGCAATGGCTGGAAATGGTATGTTCATGAACAAGTTATCCGAGAGGGAATATGAAAAAATCAACCGCCGGTAAAAAGAACAGGCTCCTGATTCAGGGTTTGAATTCCTGTCCGATTAAGCAATTGCAGCAGTTCTGGAGCCAAGCCGGGCTCGGTTGTTTTTCCCGGACGGAGCAGTACCAGAATCTGCTGCGAGTTGCCTTGTAGAGTACTATCAAAATTCAAAATCTGATCGAGGCTATTCAGACGTGTCGGCAAGGGTAAAGCAAGAAATTCCGGCATTTGCAGAAGATGCAGGATGCCCAGCAAAGGGAAAAGGCTGGGGTTGTAAGGATACCAGGTCGTCGCTGTATGCAGAGAAGCCTCGGCCTCCTGAAGTCGCCCAGTCAGAATTTGAACTTTCGCCAAATGGCAATGCGACGAAGAACGGTGCGGAGTCCGCCGTACCAGCTCCTGATAGGCCGCTAGGGCTTGCTGAAAATCACGATTGTGGACTGCAAAATCCCCTCGAATGCGGCAGGGGACTGGAGAAAAAGGCAACTTCTTTTCAACTTTTTCCAGCCGTTGAAAAATCTCTGCCGTCGAAATAGAGCTTTCCGAAACAAGCTCCTGCAATCCTTTTTCCGCCAGCAGAGTATGCAGAGGCCAAACCGACAGCAACGCTGCCACGATGGCTGTCAGGCGGCAAAACAGGGCTCGCTTTTTAAGTATGGGGTTTGCCAGCTTCGCGCTGACGGCCTGGTTGCGAAAAACCCAGAAACCCGCAAAAGCGACCAGATAGTACGTACCAGGGATGGTATCATTGAATTGGAACTGGGCGTGAATCAGCCAAGCACACCAGCCTGCGCAGACCGCCACGAAAAACCAGCGGTCGGGCTGCTGAATTTTTCGCCATAGACCCAAGACAAGAGCAAAGGGAAAAAAAATTCTGCAAAGCGCCACCAGCAGTCCCACGCTTCCGCATTGCCCCAGCATCGCAAAAAACAGCGAATGGGGATCTCTGGCTTCTTCACTGAAAGCAGGCTTGAGCCGCATGTGCCAAGGGAAAAATTCCCCTAAACCGGCACCGGCTAGGGGATGGCGCAAAAAAATCTGGACGGAGCTTTGGTAATACTGGAAACGTACGGAGGCGGAAAGCAGATCTCGCTTTGAGGCAAAGGTAACTGCCAGGACGACAGCAAATCCCAGGGCGGCTCCCAAAGCCAGCAAAAGCAGGCGCCAGCGCAGTTTCAACGGAATAAGCCAAATCAAGACGCAGAGTCCGGCGGCAAAGCCTACCAGAGCACCTCGGCTGCCGCTCCATAGCAGTGCGCCGATAAAGAGAACGCTTCCTACCAGAAGAAAGAGTCCTTTTGAAAAACGCTGTGGTTCAAAACGCCGGGACCAATTGCACAGCGCAATCAACATCAGCGGACAAGTCAACAATAAATGCCCGGCATAGATATTGGGATCAACAAAGGTGCCATAAGAACGAGTCTGCTGCAGCTTTTCTTGAATCTGAGGGCTGAGCGGCTGTCCGGTTTCCTCTGCATTGTGCACCATCATCAGACGATTGGCTTCCAAACCTCCGAAATGCTGGCGCCAGCCATGCAGGCAACAGATCAGGCTGGCAACGGCAATGCAGTTCAACAGTCCGGGTAGAAGGCGTTGATCGGCGTCTTTCGCCCAATAGATCGCCATCGCCAAGCAGAAAGCCCCCCAGAAATGCCAGAACCATTTCAGGGCATAATTCCATTCTGTGGTATGGATGAAGCCAAACAGGCTGGCAACAATCATCAATAAACTTAAAATGGGAATGCTGAGATGGATAGAAAGTCGTGGCGGCGGATGGATCAAGCAGGCGCCCAACAAAGCAACGCCGGCCAGGATGCTTGGGAAAAAGCTGGGCCAGCAGGTAAAAATCACCCATTCCATCAGACTGAGAGGAAAATCCGGCTGCTCCCCGCCACCAGCAAACGTGCCAAACTTAAATGGCAGCAGGAAGATAAATGCATACAGATACCAGCGCAAAACGGTAGCAACAAGCTTTTTGACAGAGGCTTTTACTGCCAGAGGAGAGAATTGCGTTGTGGACAAAACTTTTTTCATCAGACGGAACAGAAAAGGCAAAGTATGGTTAGAGGAAAAACGGGTTGCTCCAAGCATATTTTCCCTCGCTGTCCTTGATCTGACAACGAACGTAGGAACCTGCTGGATAGGAACTCAAGTCACATTGAAAACGTTGGCAAGTTTTCGGCTCGGAACCAGGACCTTCCTCATCAATAGTTGCACCCAAAACACCGCTGGCGCTGTTGCTCAGCAGGATAACTTCCTCACAGGGGTCGAATTCCGCAGAAAAATTTTTATTTTCCAAGCTGATACTCTGGAATTGGGGCCCCTGACTGGCATAGAAACTGCCCTCTTTCAAGGCTTTCAACAACGCTTGCGGGGAGGCATTTTCCGCACAGATCATGGTAAAGCCCTTGAACAGGTCTCTGGTTCCGTGTACATCATCCACGGCGAGGGCAAAATATCGGGCATTGTGATCGAGGCATTCATCCCAGAGTTGCATATTGTAGGCTTTGCCAATGTAACGCGTCGAGGTATTGTAAACTTCAATACCCAGTGAGCCTGGTAAACTCATGATTTCAGCTGAGGTGAAACCGCACCAATAGGGATGCGCTGTAAAGAACAAACCTCCTGCTGCTTGAATGGCAGCAGCGGCATCTGTACCGCTCCAATCGGGATTGTTCCGAAAATCTTCCGGCGTTCCCAAAGCCAGCAGATGCCACAAAATCCCCCGGGGTCCCATCGGATGGATTTCCATCCCGGAGAGCAGTGTCATCCCCTTGCCATCATACACCGAGACTGGATTGCTGACGCGATGATCCGTAAAAGCCAGTACCTGATAGCCGGCAGAGGAATATAACTGAATGATTTCCTCCGGGGAATACTTCCCATCCGAATTCGTGGTATGCGTATGCAGATTGGCTTTGAAAGCCTGGCGTTCCTGACCATAAAAATTCATTTTTGTTCCTCTCCAACTTTATCCTCCCCAGTGAATTCCGTAGAACCTTCCTGGGCTTCCTGAAGTTCGTCAGCAGCAGAATCCTCAAAAAAAGTCGCCGGGGCTTCGGAATGCCTCTCCGACTCTATCTTTTTCTTTTTTCGTGGGGACGAGGCAGAATTCTGTTGTTGGAGGCTGGCTAGGTCAGCATCCTTATCCGACGGAGCAGATGAGTTTTTTTGCATAATCGGGTTGTTCCGATAAAATTCCGCTTCATATTGCAAGCAGCATTTCAGACGGCCACAACACCCGGAAATATTTTGCGGGTTGAGGGAAAGTCCCTGTTGTTTCGCCATTTTGACATTGATACTGTTGAAGCTGGGCAAAAAACTGGCGCAACAGAACGGGCGCCCACAGGTGCCGATACCGCCCAAAATGGCCGTCTCATCACGGACACCGACCTGCCGTAATTCCACGCGAACATGAAAAAGCCCGGATAAATCACGCAGAAGTTCGCGAAAATCAATGCGACCTTCTGCTGAAAATTGGAAGACCAGAATTTTCCGGTCAAAAGCATAATGAGTTTGGATCAGCTTCATCTCTAGGGCATGAAATTTGATGCGTTCCAAGGCCTTGAAGTGTGCGGCTTTGGCTTTTTCCTCATTTTCACTGGCTTTCTCCTGATCCTGAGGCGTGGCTTTGCGTAAAACAAGCGGAATTTTCTGACCTTCGATATGCCGCCCTTTGGTCGTTTGCGTCCGAAGTTTTTCAAAGGCGATTTCATCTTCCAACTCTTCGCCCGGGCAACGTCGCTCCACCGAAACAAAGTCCAAATACCTTTCACAACGCACAATAACCTGATCGCCCTTTTGCAAATCAAGGGCGCAATCGGCAATGCATTCGTAACTTAAACCAACGGAAACCGAGACTTTATATAACGCTTTCATAAATTTATCCACAACCTGAAGAACGGAAAACAAAAAGTGCTGTTAAACAATAAAACATAATACCCGAATTCAGGAATGCCCGGAAAACGGAGAGTTTTTCCTGCCGGTATTTGAATCCGAGACGTAATCGGTCACTCCTCCTCGGGCTGCAAGCTAACCATGGCCGGAAAAGATGATCGAACTCATAGGAATTCTCAAGCTCTGGCGTGGTTCAAAACAGGATTACACTACTACATGTTTGCCAGTTCCTTTTTTTGTGGAAGAAATACTCTAAGAAACTTATGTAAAATATTGGTAAGTGTGCATTTGTAGTATATGTTTGCATCCCGAATTCTCCCCAGAATGTGGCCGGAGCCTTCCAGCTCCGGATCCGTTCCCATTCCCGAAAGATTCCACCCTACGCCAGGAGGCCATTTCGGGACAGGTGCTTTCGCCGAATACGTCGTTTGTAGTTCAGGCTACGTAGCCCCAGCGGGCTTCAGCCCGTTCCCGTTCCCGGATTCTCCCCAGAATGTGGCCGGAGCTTCCAGCTCCGGATCCGCTCCCGTTCCCGAAAGATTTCACCCTGCGCCAGGAGGTCATTTCGGGACAGGTGCTTTCGCCGAATACGTACGTTTGTAGTTCAGGCTACGTGCCCCCGTGAACGTTATGGAGTGCGACGGCTTGACGAAGTCTGCAAAGCGGGAGCTGGCGCTCCCGCACTCCATATGAATACGCCGGATACGTCGTTTGTAGTTCAGGCTGCGTAGCCCCAGCGGGCTTCAGCCCGCTTCCCGCCGCTTGCGGTCATTTCGGGACAGGCGCTTCCGGCGGATATATACGTTTGTAGTTCAGCCTTCAGGCTGCGTAGCCCCAGCGGGCTTCAGCCCGCTTCCCGCCGCTTGCGGTCATTTCGGGACAGGTGCTTCCGGCGGATATATACGTTTGTAGTTCAGCCTT
>JBAXYW010000071.1:0-12849 GCA_041670605.1 Lentisphaeria bacterium | reverse complement strand
CCGCTGGTCAATTCGATGCGCCATTGGCTGTCTGGGCTCTCCACCAATAAAACAGTACGTGAGGCTGTTTCGTCAGAAATCCGGTAACTGTAGACACCAAGCTGCTGGATCGCCTTCGGCTCTTCGCTTTGGCTTTCAATTTTGAATCGGATACCGGCATTTTTCTGTTCCTTTAAGGAGGAGTAATCCGGTACCGATTCCATTGGGGGTAGGGTTTCTTTCTGGTAGGCCAGTTCCTCGTCGTAGGCCTGTTTGATGTGTTCCGAACGAAGCTGCTGCAGTTTTTTGAGCTCTGTCTGCGAAAGGACAACGTTCGGATTCGCGCTCTCCTGCGCTTGTGGGCTCAAGACAAAAAATCCCCAGCGCAAAGCTCCTGAATGTAGGGTGATTCCAGTGGCTAAATCCTGTCCTCGGAATGTGCCATAATCCAGATTGCCATCCAGATTGTACATGTGATAGAGTTGATCTTTTGGGAGCCCGGGACAAGTCAAAGTAAAGAAGACTTCGGAACGCTGCCAGAAATTGGCAATTGCGAAAAGATATTCTTTGTTATTGCAGAAAGTATCAACCTGCAATGCAGAAATTGGCTTTCTGGGGGCATTGAACTCGGCAAAGGGGCATTCCGGATAGGCTGTCAGTGGGGTTACTCGTCCTCCGTTTTCCGGCGCTAGTTTTACTCCTTCGAAGAGAAACCGTTCAGTATCCGCGATCAATGTATTTGCTTCTGCGAGAGCCCGCCAATAGCGATTATCATAGCCGGCGGGAAAGTAATACGGAGTGGATCCTTGCCAACCGCCGATATAGACACTTAAGGTATCCATTTTCAGGGCTTCTGGGGCGACCGTCATCCTGACACATAATCCGAGGGGAAAAGCCAGCAATTTGGGACGTTTTTCGTTTTCTGTGCATATCTGGTCCAGATATCGGGTGACACTGCGTGCTGCCGTCAACATTCGGATGCGGTCGCCGGTGGGCGGCCAACGATTTTCTTTCCAGGGATACCCCAGATACGGTCCCCAAGGATTGATCCAATCGATTCGATTGGCATAATGCGCTACTGAGAATGCGTTATCGGACTTGAGGTTGAATTCCGAATCCAGCATCAGATCTCTGGTAATCATCGGCATGAAACCGGATTTCTTGCCCGCTTTGGCGGAAATTTCCTTGAGATCCTTTTCAAAGGTTTCCAGATAGAGGGCATGTTGATACGATTTAAAATCAAACCATTCCTTACGGAAAACCGTCACGATTTGATCCGGCCAATATTTATCAAGTTCGGTGGAGGAAATTCCGCTGTGACGGCGGAATTGTTCTTTGCATTTCAAACAGTAGCAGCCACTGCCGGACTGGAAATGGCCGGGCTCCCAATTGCTCATCAGAAAATCAAACGCATCGTCGGTCAGCAATTTTTTCTCCAAGGGAGCCAGAATTTTTTCACGATAATATTCACTGTGTTCTATGACAGTGTTTGGGCAGATTGCTCGGGCATGCGCTGGTTTGCCATCTGTGTCCAGGAAATGGGTGTATTTCGGGCGTTGTTCAGCCGGTGGCAGATTGGCAAGGAAACCATCATGCAGAGGCGCGGATGCCAGTCGCCAGATACCGGCTTGTTTCATTGCCCTCGAAGTATCCGGAATCCAGTTAAAGCAGAAATAACAATTAAACCCGAGATTCGCATAAAACTCGGTAAATTCGAGGACGCTTTGTTGGCCGGTATCCATGGAACGGTAATCATAGACGCCAGTCTGAAAATATTTGGGGCGTTTGCCGGTAAAGGGAGGAATGACGCGCAGGAAAAAATGTTTTTCCAGCCCCTGATAGTTTTCAGCGATGGCCTGATATTCTGCCCGATATAATTTTTCAGAAGGGTGCAGGTCTGTCGTCAGTAACACCAGAACTGGAAAGGTTGTGGAATAATCGTTACTGGCGAGGCGCTCCCACTGATAGATTAGCACGGGGAAGACAAAAGAGGTTGAACCATCTGGATTCGTTGTTTCGGTATAGGGCTCTCCCCAACCGCGTCCTGCACCAAGCACTCGGAATCCCGGGGGCAGAGTGAGTTTCATTTTGGGCTTGACGGGCATCTTGCCGGATTCGGCCTGTTGGCCGAAGGCAAGATGCCCATACTGTCCGCTGCTCAGATGGAATTGATTGTCCATCGTCGCCATTGGAAACAGTAGAACTTCATAGTCATCCACGAACTGTTCCTGCAAGAGAATTGAGTGCAGTTCGGCTTTTCCGCATCCGGAGAGTCCGAAATGAACCCGTATGAAAGCAGTCTCTGACCCGGTCAGAAAGCTGAACGTATTTTTTCCTGCATTTGGCAGGAGAGAACAGGTATGATAAAGAGAATTTTCGCTTTTTTTTCGATCTGCGTTGTATTGATCGACAGTCAGAACGAATTTTCCGTCCCCTGGGGAAGAATATTGTTGACCTTTCAGGTTAAAAGCAAGTTGGTATCTTCGGCTGGGTTCTACCGCGCTGAGATCGCGTGGGATCACTCGATGCCAGACGATTGGCAAGCCGAATTCATTACGGAATTGGTTGATTGTAAGCGGGGTTTCCAGCTGATAAATCATGATGCCGGATGATTCCAGGATTTCCGAGTGTACCAAGTTCCGCATATCCTGTTCTGCCTTGGCCTGTTCGGCATTCCAGATGGGGACACTGCCGCGATTGCAGCCAAAGACAATTTGCGGGGTGAGTTTATCGAAGGATAAAAGTTCTTTTGCCGAAGTTCTTTGCTGTTGTTGCTTCTGGTATGCCTCGGTACCGGCAAAAAAATCAATTCCCAATCCGCCTGGGCTCAACAGCAGATCGGCAGTTTCAGCCGATAACATGGCAGTCACCAATAGCACGAGTACCACTATTCCGGTACGCAATTTTCGCATGTTGTTCTCCTTGTTGAGTTACATTTTTGATTTTCCTAAAGTTCAGAGAACTGAATCTCCAATGCTGATTAACATTTAACTTGTGAAAATGCCAGCGGCCCCTTTTCGACAGCCCGGAGGGCTGGCTGCATCGCGCAAAAAAAGTGTTAGCAGTACGTGAAGTAAGCGCATCAAAATTAAAACAGTGCCAAAAGCAATTTCAGAGAGTTTCAGTTTTCTAAAGTTGTATCCACAGCTATTACTCTGTAGGATAGCTGTGGAAAAATTTCTTACCAGACTTTTTTTTCAAGACGCATAATCCAGTTCAATGACGACTTTTTCAATTCGTGGTGTACGCAGAGAATTTGTTGCTCCCAGGATGAGTTGATATTGGATCCAGGCGTCTTTTTTACAGGTAAAAGTTTCTGGCAGGCACCATTCCGTTTTGGCTAGCTGTTCTTTGGAAGATGCCGCTCTCAGTTTGATTTTTACCCAAGTTTTGGCAGGGATATTCGCCTCAACCCTGGCTCGGGCAGCCAGCACCTCGGACTCTGCCTGACAGGGTTCGGATTCATAGAATTCCTCCGCCCCTCGGGTCAAAGCATTTCCTGGTTCGCAGGAAGTCATGCCGTGTGGTCCGGTCGTCGGCAGATCCACCCGGTTGTTGCGATTGAAACCGTCGGGGCCATTCCACCAGACAGAGGAAAAGCCAAGGTGATCGCCGTCAACTTTGTGATTCGCAACGGCCAGATCGACATAGCCATCTTCGTTGAAGTCAGCCGCAATGCAGCCGGAAGCGGAATGTGTGTAAAGCAACTGGCGGTCAAGAGCATGAAACGCCCCATTCCGGTTCCAGTAGAGAAAGGAATTCACATCCCGATCTTTTCCACCGTGATAACTGCAGCAGAAAACGTCGAGCCAGCCATCGTTGTTGAAATCTGCCACGCTGATTGCATCGCAGGCGTCGGTTCGTAAAACAGTTTTGTTGTTTTCGCTTATTCCATCAGGCCCGTTCCAATAAATATGCAAGTAAGAATGATGTGGGTGGTGAGCAATCAATTCTCCGTTTCTTGGGGTCTCAGTATGAGTGCCGATCAGCAGATCCGGATAGCCGTTTCCAGTTAAATCCGCTACTCTCGCGCAGGCACCGCGATAGATTGCCAACTCTGTGCAGCGTTGGATGCTGAAGCCCTCTGGTCCGCCCCAGAGGATCAGGGAGCGTTCTGCGCTGATCAGTGGTACAATCAGATCCAGCCAACCATTCTGGTTCAGGTCGGCTGCATAAATCCAGCGGGGGCTCCCTTTTCCGTCCAGCGAAATGTCCTCATGTCTGGAAAAACCATCAGGTCCACCATAGAAAATTCGTAGATCTTTCCAGTGATTGCAGACGGTTATCAGCTCGAGATATCCATCGTGGTTGAAATCTCCTGCGACACTTCCCCAGCCAAGGTCGGTTTTCAGGGTGTAGGAGCGTCCCGGCTCAAATCCGTCCGGCCCGAAATGGTGTATATGATGACCGGGATCAAGATGAAGGGAGTTTTCGGAATTGTTGCAGACTAACAACTCCGCCCAGCCATCGTCATCCAGATCCGCATACAATGCATCAACTGCGCACCAAGAGGGGACCTCAAGACGATTTTCGGGAGAATAGCCCTGTTTACTGCCCCAATAGATAAAGGTCTTGTCAAAACCAACCGAAGAACGGGAATAGTGATTGACTAGAAAAATTTGCGTTTCCATGCCTGGATTTTCCACAAAACAGGCTCGGCGTGAATCTTCGCCTGTGAACTCCAGGGGGGTACTCTGTATGCCTTTTTTTCCGCCTTTGAAAAGGAGGGCATGGTTCGTATAGGTTTTGCCCACGCTGCTCTGACAGAACAGGACATCGGCAGTGCCGTCTTCTTTGCGTTTGCTGATGTCAATATCGCAAGCCTGCTGGGTATCCAGCGGGGTACACCGTTGCAAACTGAAGTCTTCTGGCCCGCCCCAGTAGATAAAACTGCACTGTTTGAGTTTATCTTGCGGATTGCGCACACGACAGGCAACGGCCAGATCTTCGTAGCCGTCACCATTGATGTCGCCGACCGCTACTGCAAGCGCCATGGGGACTTCGAGTTCCAGTACACACTCAATTTTGCGTTGCGGGCTGGAGCCGTAAAACAACATTTTTTTCCCTGTAGAAAGGGTGAAACACGAACGCTTTTTCCAGGTCACTGCTTGCAGCAGTCGTGGAGCGTCAAACTTTTTCTCCATCTCACTCTGCAAGGTTTTTTCTTCTTCCGCTTGCAGAATTTCATTGGCCGGAAGTTCAGGCAGAATGGTGCAACAATTTTCGCAGAGGCCGTCGTTTCCTCCCCAATAAATTGTTGTCATCGTAGAATCATTTTTTCGTACGATCAGCTCATCGAAACCATCGCCATCGAGGTCGCATGCAGTGATCAGATTACAGTCGATCGGCAAATCGACATACCGAGCCCATTCAATTCCCAGTTCAGTTTGATAAAAAACACGTACTGTGTGGTAGGTTGGCATGGCAAAAACAAGAGCGGGTTTTCCGCTCCCGTTGAAATCGCCATGGCAGCAATCCTCCGCATAGGGAGTTGGTATGCGAATATGTCGATTTTCGGAATACCCCGCGGCAGAGCCGAAATAGATATCTGTTGATGCAAACGGCGCGGCCATATCGTAGTATCCAGTGACGACCAGATCCTTGTATCCACGGTCGGTCAGAGCAACGGCCATGCCGCAGAGAGCTCCTTGCCCGGGCAGTTCTTGACGCTGCCCGGATACTGTATACACATAGGATGGAGCCGCTTCATGGTGATTCTGGCAATTCGCAAATACCAGATCAAAATAGCCATCTTGGTTCAGATCATATTGAAAAATCCGTTGTAAAATCCCGGCCTTTGAGACATAGAGATTCTGCCCGCCATTGCCAAAGGTACCACGGCGAAAGGCCTCAAAACCTTTTGTAATCCAACGCTTGCTCAAACTCATCAATTCATCCTTAAAAAAATTTCAGGGTTAGGGATGGAATTTTTCCATGTCTGAGAAACACCTTACAGGGTCCTTCAGTTCTTTTTCAGACTTTTCACGAATCGGCGCAGGAAAGGGTTGGAGAGGATTTGTTCACTCTGGTAGAAATAGAGTCCCTGTGCCCCCTGGCCGATATAGTGAGTCGCCAGCGCTTCGCATTCCGCCGGGCGTGGCAGGATGCTGGTATTCATTCCTGCATTGGACAGTCCCCATCCGTCAATCATGCCGTAGACGGTTTTTCCGTAACGCTTTGCCAACTCGATGTAGGGGGTTAGATTGACTTGAGGATAAATACACATCATATTGGCCGGTACGATCGAATCGATCAGGTTTTCCTGCATCATGATTGCAATCGCCTGGTAATAATCCGGATCATCCGTCACAAAACTGATGTTGATTTCCAATTCCTGTCGCCGTTTCCAGCCGATTTTTTCCACGATACCGCGATGAAAGGCCAGGATTGTGTCTTTGCTCTGCCAGTAGGGGTATCGTGTATGCGAGACGCTCAGACCATCGATTTCATACTGTGCCATTTCCCGGAAGTTTTCGGTGGCGAAATCCAGCACTTCGGGAATCGAGAAATCCAGCAGATGGTGATGATAATATTCCGGATGCTCCATCGAGAATTTTGTTTCGAGGGTGCTGCCGATGTAGGAGGAATTCACTCCGATATTCGCCAGAAATTTGATTCCGCGTTTGCGACAAAGTAGGGGCAGGACTTTCAGTACATCCATGTGTTTCATCATTTCTTCGACGCCATTGGAGCTTTGCTGGTCATCGCCGCGGACAACTCCTGCTCTGCCACGGGAGCTGTTGCTGTTGGGATAGAGGACGAAGGATCCCGTGCGTCCCATCTGGCAGACAATCTTGTCAACACCGAGGGCGACATATTTTTCAACGAGCTGCGCCGCCATTTCCTCATTTTGCAATGCGTGATAGTAGGCAATGCTATACGGTTCACTGTAAAACAAAATTTCTTTCACACGTCCAGCCACCGAGGACTTGATCTCTTTCCGTTCGGCCGGAACAAGCTTGAAATAATAGATATCCCCAAAACGGCGAGTCGGATTGAATTTGCTCGCTTGCGCCTGATGAATACCGATCCTGTCGTTGTGCTCAAAGTGATATTGACCAATATAGAATTCCTTCCAGAATTTATTGAAAGGGATGGAGCGTGGGGAGATCAGCATGTGTTCCAATACCGGATTGCCAGGTAATTCCAGAGCACATTCAAGGACTTCTTCTTTCATGCACAGGTAAAGATCATAGTTGCCGGAAAGCTTCGGACAATAGGATAGAGGCGGCACGGCGTCTTTGCCGAAAAGAGTCAAGCGGGGTTGTCCAAAAATACAATTTGCGACAGTCCAGCCGGGGTCGGCATCCGCCGGATCCTTTTGCCGGTTCGGCTCCATGCCATTATAAGTTTGAAGTTGGGCTCCTTCCCAGTCAAACCAATTGTTCAGGAAAACCGTTGTTCCGGGATCAATGGTGATTTCATGTTCCGTTTCGGATAGGACGCGTCCGCCGGATGCATAACGGGTTACTCGGATTTTCCGGGTGAGATTTTCCGGGAGTCCGGCAAAGTTAACGTAATAGTTCCAGTAGACTTTGTTGTCACGGATCATGCGTTCCGGCACTAGCCCACGATATTCGGTAGCCCAGTTCCAATCCTGATGATTATGAGCTTCAAAAAGCGTTTCTTCACTCAGGTTTGGAAACAGGCAGGCGGGCTCAAAGCGTCCATTGTCGGAAAGATATTCGCCCTTGATGCCGCCGCCGGGAGGCAACTCGAGTTCTTGCAGAACAATCCAGCCATTCCAATTCGATATATGCATGATCTTCAGTCTCCTGTTCATTGTGTCAGTATGGTTGTTTGAACATCATATGCTCTCGTCGTGTTGGTTGATTGAAAAAATGCCAGAAAGATTGCTCAATCCAACTTTGCCTTTCGAATGATTTCAACGCCTGACAACGCATAGTTGTAAATTTTGACTTCATCCAGGATCCCAGGAAAGCCATTGACGCGGCCAGCCCAACCGGAACCGATGGTCAGTAGTGATGTTTTTGTTTTCTGTGCATGATAGACGACCTCGTTTTGGGTTTCTCCCAACAGCTTGCCATCGATATAAACACGCCCTTTTTTCCCGTCGAAGGTGGCGCAGACATGAACCCACTGATCACGCAAGTCTGGCACCGGCGCTCTGGCATCCCATTTGTTTTTGCTGCTATCCTCCCCGCCCGGTCCGGAAAGGAACATATAATAGCGCCAGTTATAATACAAGATAAAACCGGGACCATAGGTGCCGGATGCAAAGGTGAGCAGATTATAGACCCTGCGCTGCCAATCCGCGTTTTTGGCCATTTTTGCCCAGCATTCAACAGTAATCCCATGCTGGAAATCGGTCGGAAAGTCTTTTACTACGACCGCGCCGGAAGTGTCTCTTTCTCCCTTTGCTAAAGTGCTGTCAAAGGCGAGCGCCTTGCCCTTGCGTCCGTCAACCCATTGCACCGCACGCATGTTGTTGGTAATCGTACCATGATATCCGGAAGAGCTGAGATCCGCGACCGTATCGCCTTGCCCTTCGTCAAAACTCCAGTAGGCAATCAGACGCTTTTCTGGGAGCGAAGACGAATTGTTTTGCGCTTCCTGTCCCCAAATGGTGGTAAAGCCCATAAAGATCAGTGCTGCGGTGAGCGCTCTGTTCATTTTTCGTAATTCCTTATTGTTTTACCGGGCATAGGCTGCAACTTCACCGATTCGCGCGCGTTGCCCATTTGCTGAAACGATATTGATTCGGAAACGAACCGTGGTTTCCGGGGGAAAACGGCAAACAACATGATTGGACGAGGACGCATCCTGGTTTTTGTAGACCTGCTTCCAGCTTGTCCCATCCCAGACTTCCAGCTTGAACTCCTTCAGAGATTTGTCCAGGGTGTCAATCTCCACACGCCCTAGAGTGAACGGCACTTTTTGGGGTGCGAATTCGATCCAGGCGGGCAGTTTGTCAATGACTGAACTCCAAAAAAGCAGTCCGTATCCCTTGGCTGTTTCCGGTACATATCCGTCACAGAGGTGCCAGAGTGCTGTTTCAGCGCCAGCCATTCCGTAATTGACAAAGGTGTCGGAAGCGGTGATTTTTACGGTGTCATCCTTGTAGCGCTGAAATAGAAAATTTCCGGGTTTTGCTCGTTCTGCCCATGCGTTTTCAATACGTTTTTTAGCATCCGGAACACTTTCCAGTGCAGGGGCTGTTCCGCTTGTATAGGCATGTCCTTGACATTCGTTGAAATGATCAGAGAAAGTCCCGTTTTTAACCGTAATCGAACGATTTTCCGAGATCACGTTTACTGAACGAAGCGATTCCGGTAAGCCGGAAAAGGTCACTGTGCATGGTGTCATGCTGACATTCGAGGCAATTAGGATGCCATCTCCGTTGAGATTTTTGGAAATGAAACGAATTTTATCGTTATCTGCTTTTGGCCGGAATTGTGTGTCGTGGGCGATCACTGCCTGACCAAGCCATGCTCCTTCTCTGGCGATCACATGGAAGCCAATCGTGCCTTCCGGATAGGATTGATAGTTGGAGTTAAATGGGATCAGTCCCTTCATATCGCAGGCCAGCGCCATCAGCATGTGATCCCGAAATTCATCGAAGGTCGCCATGCGTCCATCTTTCGGACCGAGGCCAAAGTCCCATTTATTGAATCCCATATCCATAAAAATGAAGGTGACCTTATGATAGCTGTCAGCAAGGCGTGCCATACCGCTGTCGAAGGTGCTGGCGATGGCAGTACAGTCATTGGCTTTGACATTGCTCAAAATAGAGGGATAAGGATGGTGTCCGTTGATATCACAGGCCGTGATGTAATCATTCCGACAGGAATCACTGATGAAGACTGGATGATAAGGATCTTCGCTCTTGAGCGTTTCATAAGCTTGGTTTAGGGAATCGACCGAGGCACTGAACGAGGAGGGTTCGTCGGCCAGGTTATAGGCAAAAAGATTATCCGCCTCCAGATCTTTGCGTACTGAGTCCCGGTAAAGTTCGAGATACTTCTCATCAAGGTTACCCGACTGCAGCGCTTTGCGGACTCCAGCTTGCTTGTTGACACCGAAAATCGGATTCCCGGAAAGACCCACTTTGCCAGGTGGCAAATTTTTCCATCCCGTTTGGAAATACATTACTACGTTGTGTTCTGGCAGCACAAAATCCTTATTGGACCAAAACGAGTTGATGAAGATCGGGTTTCCCTCAATATACCAGTTCCCATCCCTCCCGCGCCAAGTTTCCGTTTTCCTGTAGGGGAGTTTCCAGAGCGGGAATTCCGCAGTACAGAAATCGATTTTTTTTCCTTGCTGATCCTTCAGCACTGCGGAAATCACATATCTCCCATGGGGAATCAGGGTATTGTCAATCTTGAATTGGAGTTCTGGCTTGACCGTTTTTACGGTGTCGGTCCAGGCCACATTTTTGTTGTTGCGGATAGACACCTCGAGCATTTTGTCCTGCAACGACGCTGCTTCCATGCCGGTCAGCACGCAGAATTCAATTTGCTGGATTTTCTGGGTTTCAAAAATGGAATGGCGGTACCAGGGCACCTGAAGCTCAATGCGAAGCGGTGAAAATACAATCTCCTGATTTGCTTCTTTATAGGCCAGAATCCGTCCATGAGAATCTGTCACTCGAAGAGCATTCGTGTAGCGTCCCTGTTGCCCAATCTCAATTTTCGGCAGGATGACTTTACCCGTTTCGCCGGGCTTGAGTGAAAAGCGAGTGTTGGAAGAGGTATATACGCTGTTATCTGGAGCCGTCAGCCAGGAATCGGCAATAAGCTCCAGAGGATTCTCTCCGAAGTTACCAACCGTAGTCTGGTTTTCGATGAAAATTCGTTCTTGTTCGCCCAGTTTAATTGTTCCGAACGGGGGCTGGACTTCCATACGGAAGGGAGTGAGATCCGTCTCAATTCCTGTCAGCTGTCGGAAAGAGTCCACTTTGTGATAGGCTCCGGTCAGGGAAGAATCTTCGCGCGGATTCGTGCGTTTGCCGCGGCAGACATTGATACCCCAAATGCCGTCAATAGGACTTTTTTCCGTAAAGTTGAAAAACGGGATGCGTATTTCGGTGCTCCAGAAGTCTTTGTCGAGATGCGACTTGGCCGTCCAGGAGCCATTCCAACGCGGATACTGTACGCCGCCGCCCTGGTCGCGATAGGCATCATACTGGTTGCTGAGCGCATTCACCATAAAGTGATAGTAGCGTTCCTTGGTGACGGCAGGATCCAGCATGATTTCCACACAGTCGGACTGATAGATGCCGCCATCTCGCGGTGCTTCTTTGTTCACCATTTCAGCAATTAATGAATCCTCGCAGCGGATCCCAAGGTATAAGGAATTGTCATCATAGAGAATCTTTACCGTGGTTTTGGCGATGGATGAGGCTGTTGTTCCGTACTTCAAAAAATCTGAACAGGCTGGAGCGTCCTGCCACGACGCTTCGCTGAGTTTTCCATCAATGAAAATGGAACCGGAGATTCGTTCCGCACTAAGGTCTGCCCCAAAAAGGGGAATCAGCAATGTCAGCATACTGAACCCAGTGAGATACATACGGACTATTTGTTTCATTGCACGTTCCCTTTTTGGGTTTTGTCATGCTTACTATTGTTTTATGTTTACTTGGGCGAGGTACGGTTCAAAATGCTGCCGCAACATAGCATGGAATTCCTCACTGGTGCCACGTTCGAGAACAGCACAAATTTCATGATGGGTCGGTGTTTTAAGCAGTGTTTTTTTGGCATTACTGTTGTCATAAAGCGGTTTAAAAACCCTAGCAAGAATGGTACGGAACTGACTGGCAATCTGGTTGCCTCCGATCTCCATTAAACAAGTATGAAAATCAATTTCAGTGCTGTATTGCTGTACCGAGGAATTGGGCAAGCCGGCCACCTCGCGCAGATGCGCCAGTTTTTCTGGGGTTTTTCGGAGAAAGACAAAGTCACACATACCCAGCTCGAGAACAACCCGCAGTTCCATGAATTCTTTCTGATCCCGAATGCCAAATAAATTCGCTTCGGCGAGTTTCTGAAGACCCGTAAAGGCACAGGGGCGCTTCATCACCATCCCGCGTTTTTTTCGTGACTCAACCAAACCTAAGGCTTTCAGACGACTCACACCCTCGCGCACAATATGACGGCTGACATTCAAATGAACTGCCAACTCTTCTTCTTTCGGTAATAGATCGCCAGGACTTAGATTGGCTTTCTGCATGTAGGCCAACAAACTATCCTCAACCCCATCGGCAAGTGTACTGGTTTTTAATTCATGATCCAATAGCATGATTCTCCTTCCTGAAGTTGCGGCGAATAAGTTGGTTATGTTGAACATTATAACCCGCTAAATAAAAATGTCAATGTCAGACATTAGATAATTGTTCCGATACGGTAACGTGCCAATTGAAAAACTAAACGCACCACCTGAAATGTTATCAAGTGCATTTAATCTGACAAAGGCAGGCTGGCGCATTTAATCGGACATACCCGATTGCTTTTATGGCTTGATTATACTCCGATATTCTTCGCGGATTTCCAGAGACAAGATCCGCTTCTTTCTTTGCTTCCTATATTCTTCCTCCTTTTTTAGCCTCGCTTTTTTTTCGCGGTCGACGCGGGCAGAGTGAAAACCTTTAGCAAGCGTAGTCCTTATGCGAAACAATGACTGCTTCCGTGTTCTTGCGAAAACAGCCCTTGGTTTGCGGGGAGGAGCTATAATCTATCTCATAACCATACCGCCCTATTTCGGCTTTTCGACAGCCCGGGGGGCAGTCTCCCCCCAAGACCAGCGCCCGGAGGGCGCCACTCCAAGAGAAGTTGATTGGCATCCGTTAAGCCCATAAAAACGATTTTGACATGAGTTCGTTTGGGTTGTAGCGCCCTCCGGGCGCTGACT
>JBAXYW010000070.1:0-12889 GCA_041670605.1 Lentisphaeria bacterium | reverse complement strand
GCTAGCAAATAGAACAGAATACGCTTTTTGGGATAACCATGCAAATCGACTATTGTTATGTAATGAATGTGCTCAAAACTTCATTTTTTTTAGGTTAAGTTAGCGCGGATGGGCGAGGACGCCGGCGCTCCATATCCCGTCTGCGTTCTTGATGGGGCTTGTTATGCGTTAGTCTTAGCGGAAATAGTAGTAGTCCATATGCGAATTCTACCATTGCTATGGGATGCCTGTAGCAAAAGAAAACGGATTAGGACGATTCCAAAAGAAACTTGGGCAGCAATAAATCATTGCTGCCCTCTTTGTGCAATAACCCCTGCGCTAACCCTGGCATCGAAATGCACTCCGAGTCAGCGACTGCCGGACGGGAATCAGGCTTACTGCTCGGTAAATTTGAAAAAGAGAGCCGTATCTTTTCCGGTTGTGGTACGAATCACCAGGTAATCCAGCTCGCAGGATACCACTGAATACGGAGCATCCGAGAAAATCCGACGCCGTCCGATGCCAGCTGCCCGAATTTGGAACCGGAAGGAAACCGGATAGCTGGTAGTATCGCCGTAAATCGGAGAATCCTCAGAAAGGGTCACGATAATCGCTCCGTTTCCGGCTTTGCAGGCGCTGATAGCCCCTCGTTCTGCCCAGACGTCCGGTCCGCCTGACAATTCCCGGTACAGCTTCCGGGCAGTCCGTTTGATCTGCTGGCTCAAAGTATCCTGACCATGACTGTATTTCTGGCGGAAGGATTCCCGTTTCACGGTTGTTGGCGGCAAATTAAAGAACGCCGTTCTTCCATACGGCGTGTTTTTCAGCAGAGCGACGGGAATATTGCGTTTGCCGCCAGGTTCTGCGGCTCCCCAAAGGAGCACTTCGGCATCTGTATTTTCATATTTCGCCAGCGCCTTCCGGTGGCTGAAAACCTCGTCAGGAAGTTCCCGTACCGGCACCTCGCCAGCGGCGCGTTCCTGCACTCCGAAGAGATCTTCCAGCCCGAAAACTTCTTCAAAACAAAGCAGATTCAGACCGCGCTGATGCGCTCGCCGAATTGCGGCAATAAATTCTGCAGGTGTACTTTTGACAATCGGCGGCAGAACAAGAAACTCCGCCTGTTCGATGCCAATAGCATCCAGCTCTTCCAGTTTGCTCAGCACCGGCGTATTGTAGCCAAGGGTACAGAGGAGCTCATAACTCCAGCCAAGGGCTTCTTCCGCTGTATTGCAAACATCTTTCAAGATATACTGATCCCGGACATTAAAAGAGTATTCGGTTTCTTGATAATCACCATGCCGGTTGAATTGTTCAAAATCAGTGATCAGGAAAGGGGCTTTCAAAGGGGTATCCGGTTCATTATGAATCAGCTTACCCCAAGCATAGACAAACTCCTTCATCGATCCCGGGTCTGGAGTGCGCACATGGAAACCATAATCTGTCCAATATTGAAAGGTTGCGTTTTTAAAGCAGGGTGAACCATAGGTAAATTGGTAGACGATACGCCGCTGATGTTCCGGCGGAACCGTATAAATTCCGAACGGAGGATGAGCCTGAAAGACAGCGCCGTCATTGCAACCGGTATGACCGGAATAATAGATTTCCGGATAGATACGCCGTCCGTAATCATAATACAAATCGTAGCTACTAACAAAATACGCCGCCCGGGTCAGGGGATAATCGCAGGAATAGTGGTATTCTTCCAGAAACCAGAAACTCCCATTTTCTCTCACCCGGAGATCCTTTTCAATCGGATACCCACTGTATTTCAGGGTGTAAGCGGATTTATAATGGGATGTATAAATGGGCACCGGTCCATAGGAAGCCCTGGCTAATCGTGGATTATGGGCTAGTATGCGATCGACATACGCCTGAACGGCTACTTCAATTCTAGCAGCAAAAAAATCACACCAGGGCTGCCAGGCTGTCTCCACCAGATCGTTATAAAGTTCATCCGGGAACGACAATCCGGCATCCTCGATTTCCTCAATTTTCTTTACATCCAAAACTTTGAAGGGATCCGGGCTGGTTGCCACAAACTCCCGAAGAAGTCCGAGCTGGGCTTTTTTGTAAAAGCCCTTGTTGAACAAATCATAGCGCCCGGAATAATAAAGATCATGGCAATCCACATAATCGGCCTTTTTGAGCAATTCGGCATTCCGGGGAGAATCGATATCCCGATCGCCGCTGTTTCGTTCGGTCAGCATCAGCATCCATTTGCGTCGATACAATGAAAGCAGCTTCCAGAGTTCCACTGCCAGAGCTGGAACCGCATAGCGGGTAGCAGCACTGTAATAATGAGCAAAGCCGCCCACTTCGCTATAGGGATCAAACGCATCCGACTCGATGTATTTGAGTTCATTCGGCATAGAAATCATCACCGGGAGGCGGGAGGCCAGAGGCGGACAGAGTGCCTCCGGATCTTCCGAGAGAACTTCGAAAATCACGATCGTGGGGGGCTGTTTTATGCATCCGGCGGCCCACTGGATT
This sequence comes from Lentisphaeria bacterium, assembly GCA_041670605.1. Lineage (GTDB taxonomy): Bacteria > Verrucomicrobiota > Lentisphaeria > Oligosphaerales > Oligosphaeraceae > JAQVUB01. The sequence goes on along the minus strand of JBAXYW010000070.1, from coordinate 10,417 downwards.
TGCAGATGATACACTCCATTGCCGGGATTTTCGTGAAGCTGGATGCGATAAGTGCGGGCGACAAAGCCGCCTGGACTATTGCGCTTGCCAGTCGCAATGAAATCCAGAGTTCCTTTCGGCAAGGCTCCTCCATAGACATCGGTAAAGGTGGGTTCCAATTGAAATTCCTGCGCTTCATAAGCGGCTTGGTGATAGAATAATTCCAGCTCAAAGACGACCTGTTCCGAAGTGAAAAAATAATGTTGTTCCCTGGCATGCCGCAAAGCCCGAGAATATTCCGGGATGTCTCGGGGGATCAGGGAAACAAGTTTTTTGTCCACAGGACTGTACGCCTGAATAACTGCCGCAGAGCCACGCAGGGAACTGCCTTCATAAAGGAATTCATTATCCTGATCCCGAATCTGCTCATAAGGCCCATGTTCTGCATAACACCAAGGCCGCATAAAAGCCCGCTGATAGCCGGCTGCCAAGGTGAACTTTTCAGGAAAATGGGGAAATATCAAGGTTTTTTTCAGGGGCCATTCCGTCTGATAGCCAAAGATCGGTTTTGCTTCCGGGTCGTGTAGACGAATTTCTCCATTAGCGAAATAAAAATTGTAGAATTCCCTGTGTTCCGGGTCTTCCGTTTCGATTCTCAGATAGGGTGAAAACAGGAAATTGACTTCATAGCCCCATTCCTTGCCACCGGACTGCAGGCGGCTTCCGCGTTGCTGAATTCCTCCTGAAAGCGTGCATTCCAATTCGGTTTCGCCACTATCATAGCGAAAAAAATCCACTTGGTACAGCAGAGTTTCGCTGAAGCCCTGTACTTTTTTCAGCGGGAAAAGGAGGGGCTGTCCGATCCTAGTCTTTGTTGGAGTTTCTGGAGCTTGCAGACAGACTTCCGACATCAGCATGGTTCCACCGGGGCAGTAGTCTGTGTCAAAAGCGATCTGCCCTTCCCCGGGCTTTCCCGGCAGATCCGGACAGGGGAACTCCTGCTGCTGTCCGAGCAAGGAAAACATCAAGGTATTTTCATTCAGTTCCAAGACCGCGGTTAAATCCGTCAAGTTTGGCAGACCGGTTTCCTTGGCCTGATATAGCAGATTATCATTTAAAAACAGATGCAAGCGGTTTTCAGGATCCCACCAGACTCTCAGGACCTGCCCCATGCCGAGCAGGCGATCATAACGGAAATAAATCAGAAAACCAACCCCAAATTCCATTTTATAGACAGTCAGAGCGAACTGCAATTCCAGACGAAAATTTCTGAGCCGTGGAGTCTTCAGAAAATGCCGGTTTCCATTGAGAGTAACATGATATCGGCCTTCGTCATTGATGCGGGCGTGACCACAGGACAAGGCTGTATTTTCCTCGACTTCAATCTGATATGAACGGCTCCGTTCATCATGTACCCGAAAATCTTCTCGGAATGCATACATCTTCACTTCTCCTGATTAAAAAACACCTGCATCAGGTTAAATACCAGAATGCCTCACAGAAAAACTGCCAGCGTTGCAGCAATCTTATTTTACCCTTATTATATCCTTTCTGAAACAAGATGCAATTCAATCCCCGGAAAGCCAGCGAGGACGCCTATATGCGCTAACTTAACCTAAGGGGGGTATATGGAGCGCCCGCAGCCAGGCAGCGCAATCGCACAAACAGCCGACCTCTCAAAATCCATGTGGTTTTTGCGCTACCCGATACGGTTACATGGATTTCTGGTCAGATGGAAGGACAAGAACTTCGCTATTTTGACCACGAACTAACCCATTACCGAAAATTGCTCCGGATCAGAAATTCCTGCCCCCAGTCAATTGTTTTTTTCTTCAGCAACCATTATAGTGCATTGATCTTTGTTTTCGCGAACCAGAAAAGAAAAATTTAGAATTTCATGAGACCATCCCAATATCAATGACCGGGACAAACAGCAACAGACGAACGCCATGTCCCCGTCCGAAACAGTGTTTCAGCAAAAAGAAAGAGAACAAGACAATGAAACTGATTTTTCATGATGATTTCCAAGTCCATTCGGGTAATTTTCCAGCCAATTGGCGGATTGAAAAAAACTCTGATATGGAATTGATCACCACGGAGATAAACAATGGAGTCTTTTCCCTGCTGTCCCCAGGCGATAAATTTCTCCCGGTCATCAGCCCCTGTCGCAATGCGGAAGTAAAATTCCATTGGCGAATCCCCAGCCATGCTACCGACCGCTATGATTTCATGATCACTTTCCGTTACGATGAATATCGCCGCCAGGGTGAATGCATCCGTATCTGCGCCGAAAAATTTCGCCAATTTCGCAAAATCGAATTTGGACAAAATATTGATAACAGCTTTGTCCTTCAGCAATCTTTGGACAGCGAGCTCACCGACGAAGCGTTCGATGCTCCACTGCCAATCCGGCTCTGCTTCGAGGAGCAGAAAATCCGACTGGAACTGGGCGAATTTTCCTATCAGTTTGAAAGCCAGAACCAACCGATCCGCGGAGGAATCGCCATTTCCCGGGGGATCATGTTCTGCAAAGCGGATGTAAGCGCTTTTGAGATTTTTTCTGATGAGGCTGAAAAACCGCGTTCAGAAAAGACCTTTCGGGTCAATCTGCCCTTACAGCCGGTCATCCATCCCCTGTATTGCGATTGCACGATCCGGGATTTCGGCACTTTTCTCGAAGCGGAACTGGCACTTGATGGGGGTGTCCGGGAAACTCCGTTGGGAGAAGGCAACTACCATGGCATGCGGAAAGACGTTCTGGACCGACCCTATTTCAAAGTCATCAGACCCCGGGAAACCCGTCCGTTTACTCTCTATGATGGAACGATCATCTCGGTAACCGAAGAACTCGCCCCAGAATATTTTTATGGTATCCTTTTTCCAAAATTTTCCTGGCCCATCAAACGCATACTCCGCTTCCCTAAAACCTCCGAAAACCTCCTTTTTGCTATCGGCGCGGAAGAATTTTACAACTCCGTGCGGGGAAGCAAGAAACTGATCCCGGGAGAAACACTCTTCGATGAAAATGGAACCACTCTGTACTCCGGAAAAGCACTCACAAACCATCAGATAAAAATTGTTTTCCGAAGCCAACCGGACAAGAAAATCCGCAAACTCCTGCCGAAATCTGACCCCCGCTTTGCCGAGGCCGTCCGCTTTACCGAAAACAACCATTATTTTTTGGACGAGGAAGCGATTCATTTCAGCGTCGAGTTAACTGGGTTGGGTGCCTTGCCCAAAAAAGCTGAATTTCTGTTGGAGGACGTCTTTTTCAATCCTCTGAAAAAACTGAGTGCCAGAATCCGAAAGCAGGTAGAGGCCTGCGGTTTCCTACAGTTGCAGAAAAATATTTTTGATTTTCAGTTGCCGAAATTGCGGCCCGGCGTATACCATCTGCGTTGCCGTAGCTGTGACCCCTGTTTTCCTGAAGTCGTGGATTATTGTGCGTTTGAGGTCATCGACCCCACTCCGGGCGCCCTGCCTCCACCACTGCTTTCAGGCCTTCCCTTTCTGTACAACAGCCGATCTGAAACCCGCGGCCTGGAAACCGATTCTTTCGACCCTTGGCGAGGCGAATCTGTGGATGACGGGCATTACATCGCCTGCGCAAACTTCCAGCCCAAATGGGCTCGCGATTATCAGGTCATGCCGACCGTGCGAGCTTATCAGCGGAAAAATTTTCTCTGGCTGGGAACGCGGAATTGCGATCACCCCACCATAGCTGAGAACGTCGATCTGGTAAAGGAATGCGATTATCTCAATTGCGGCGAAGAATTCAAAGACGCTCTAATCACTTGGATTAGTCGATACCAGGGAAAACTGCTGAAATTTTTCCTTGAATTCGCCATAGCAACTGGCGACTCACGTTTTGACCTGAAAGCCATCCGCTCGGAAATCGCAAAGGATCAATGCCTTGATCTGAAGAATCTACTCGTGCTGGAGAAGTATCACTGGACGACATGGGTGGAACACTTCCGCAGCAAAACCCCTAAAATGTATCAGACGTTCTTTACTGAAAATGTACTTTCCATAAATCCTGAAATCCAAACCGCAAATTATGGCCCTTCCCCGATTTATGCCAGCCATTATAAAGGGGTGGAACAAACTCGCTACCGGACGCTGTCGCCTGCCTCTCTGGTGGGCTTCTGGCAAGTGGAGGATTATCCCAGAGCCTGCCGTTATGGCCTGGAACGCAGCACCTACTATATGATGTCCTGCTTGCTGTCCCGGCCTGGCGAACGCTTCTGTCCCGAAATCTACACCGGGGGTTCCATTCAGGGCTGTCCGGACGGAGCCGTCAATTATGCCCATCCACCTTATGGACAGCGTGGACGCACCCCGGGCGTCTATATTAAGCGAAGAATCCTCGAATACGCTCTGGCGGCGGCAGTCTTCAGCGAACAAGGCTTCCGATACTGGCAGGACTGCGGTTTCCAGGCCTGTGATTTCTGGCGCGATCAGTTCGAAGGTTTGCTTCAGGCGTTCAAACTGATCCGTGAAGAACCCCCGAAACGCCCCCTGCGCTCCATGGCTTTTTGCTGGAGTGAAGAATCCTGGAAATGCCCAGATTCCGGAGTGGTCGCCGTTCAGAATTACAGCGATGCGATCCTGGATGTACGAACCAGTAAAACGGAAAATGTTCCTTTCCTGTATGAAGAAGCCCGGAAAAAACACCTCACGGCGGGTTTTCTGGCCGATTTATCTGCGATCGATAAACTGACAGAGAAGGATGTGGATACCTTGCTTCTGCCTCCCTTAAAGGGAGTTCCCGACAGGCAATTGGCCGCGATCCGAAAATTGCATGCACGGGGGGTTCATTTGGTCGGCTGCGAAAATGTTGCCGGCCTGGAAGATCTGTTCGGGGTTGCAGATACCGGAAAATTCACCCGGGTGGAGCATCTGAAGGGCAGCAAAGGCTTTCTTGAGGGACAAAGTGAATTCTGTTCCGATGAAAAATGCCAGGGTAGCTACCGTACACGGGGTGCCCGTGTGCTGTTGCAGGCTGAAATTCCAGCTCTCACTCTGAAAAAGAATGGCAAAGCCTATGCGGCCTTCTTCAATCTGCCGCCAACCTTTGTCAATGTCGATCGGCATATCCGCCTCGGATATGGACGCAACAGCATCAGTCCTCTAATCAATAATGCCGCCGCCCTTCTGCTGGCAAAACTGGACGCTTCGCCTCTCCAGGCTAGTGATGGACTGATGGTTGCTTACCGCTCCCAGAAAAACCATACGGTCGTCCTGCTCGAAAATCCATCCGAAAACGAATCCATCTTAGCGACTCTGAGTGTCCGCTTGGAACCTGGCCTGAGAAAACTACTATCGGTCTCGGTTTCCCATACCATTCTGGGAAAAAGTGCCAAAAATCTTTTGCTCCGTTTGGCCATTCCCAAAGAAGAAACCGCCGTGCTCATTTTTCAGTGACCCCTTTTGCGAGAATCCATCACTCATCCTCGGACGGATTTGCTAAGATCCATTCCCCTAAAGTGCTGCTTTATGCCATGCATCTTTGCCTGCTTTGCCATTTCTGTTGTTGCTGTTCTGTTTGAAAAAGGAATTTGATCCATGCTGATTGGGACTGCAGAATCGGATGTGACTCCTCCCCTCGGAACCCCGTTAGCCGGTTATTTTCAGGAAAGAATTGCTGACGGCATCATCTCTCCGCTGATGGCCAAAGCGATCGTCCTCGGACCTCCTTCAGAAAAATGTGCCCTGATCGTCTGTGATTTGCTGACCATGACAGAAGAAATCTCCAGCAAAGCCCGTGAAATCATCAGTCGCAACAGTGATATTCCGGCGCAGCGGATCATGATTTGTGCCACCCATACTCATACCGGCCCGGAATTGCGCTTTGGGCGACAGATTCGATGCAATGAAGAATACCTCCGGGAATTGCCGGAACGCATCGCCAAAGCGGCTCTACAAGCGGATTCCAGGCAGCAGGAAGCCATCTGCTGTTTGGGCGCCGAAAAGGAGGAAGGTCTGGCCTTCAACCGTCGCTTCCGGTTGGCTGATGGAAGAGAACAGTTCGGCATTTCGGACAGCATCGAGACGCTCGCAGCGGCCGGTCCCATCGACCCCACTTTTGGGACGATTGTTTTCAAAAAAACGCTTGAAAGCCCCCCCTTTGCGATTCTCTGCAATTACTCTCTGCATATTGATGTCACCGGAGGCAATCGCATTTCAGCAGATTATCCAGCAGTGATGACGGAAACGCTGAGGAAAGTCTATGGTCCGGAGCTGTTCGTCCTGTATATTCAAGGGGCCTGTGGAAATATCAACCATGTTCCCTATCGGCAGAACAATCCCTACCCCGTGAAAGGGCTTTGGAAATCCGGGCAAATCGGCAGAGCCTTGGCTGGAAAAGCGCTTTGCCTGAGCGAAAAGGCACTTCCTTCGCACAGTGAAAAAACCGATCTTTGCAGCGAAATCCTGCAAGTCCCAAAATTCCCCAAACATGATCCCGTTTTGCAACTTCGCCTGGCGCAGGCCAAAGAACAGGAAAAACCTAACTTCTTTGAACAACGCCTCATCGAGCTCGCTCCGAATTATGAGGACTCCGGATACAGCTCCCGTGAAGTACAAACGCTGCGCATCGGAGATGCAGCAATCTGTGCAGCACCGGGCGAATACTTTGTGGAATGGGGTCTGGAAATCAAAAAATGGTCTCCCGCCGAATATACTTTTATTGCGGAACTCTGCAATGATTCCGCCGGATATATTCCAACGTATGAGGCGTTCCTGCGGGGTGGCTATGAGGCAACCCCCGTCGTTTCAGTCACTTCAACCCCGGCACTTGGGCAAATGATCGCAGATGCTAACTTCCGGAATTTGCGCAAATTGTTCGCCAATAACAAGTAAAGAAAGTTCACCACTTGACAAAAAACAACTATCAGCCCAAGCTGATGTTAAATTTTCTTGAAAATTCAGCTGTAATCATTCCCGCTGAACTTGTAAAATTTGATGTTGATCATAGTTTATTGTTAGGTTGTTTTCAAAGAGCGCTCGGTACGGTCAAGATCTTCCTCAGAAAATTAATTTCATCGAGGTATTGTATGACTTTTTTTAGAACAATTGCCAGAATTATTTTTTCTCTTGTCTTGTGGGGAGCCGGACAGCAGCTTCACGCTTTTGAACTGCTTACGCAAAGTACGGCGGATCTACCCGAAATTGTTCTTTCCGAAGCTGCTTCACCCAGTTCTCAGTTGGCTGCCCGGGAGCTGTCCCTTTATCTGGAAAAAGCGACTGGTGTAAAACTGAAGATCACAACTCATGTTAATCCGGCTCGCAATCAGATCATCTTGGGTCTGCTGTCCGATTTCAACTCCTTGCCGGAAAAAATTCCGGCTCGTTTTCAGAAAAGTCGAAATGCGCAGGGTTTTTATCATCTACTGCAGGGAAAAACCCTCTATATCATCGGGCAAAAAGACCCCGGACAGCTATATGGTGTTTACACTTTTCTGGAAGATCAAATCGGCATCCGCTGGCTGAAGATTCCGACCGAGGGAGATGATGGCGAATACATCCCCCAAAAACCGCAGCAAATCCCAATCAGCAGCTTGGATCACTACAGCGAGCCCGACTTCATCTATCGGGCATTCTTTCAAACCGGTTCCTACATGAGTCACTATCCGCAAACCAGCGTCGAATGGTGTGCCCGCGTCCGCTTGCAGGGCACTGGCAAAGTTTGCGAGCACAATTCCGAACGGATTCCTCCATTTATGAGGCATCATAGCGGCGGACATGGTCTTTATGATATCGCTCTTAGCGGAAACCTCCACTGGCCCAACATGGCCTTGAAAAAACAAATCTTTGAAAAAAATCCGGAAATGTTTGCCATGCAGGGTGGCAAACGTGTTCTTTCGCCGGAGGGTATGGGCAAATATTGCATCAGCAACCCCATGCTGCAAGAGTTGGTGGTTCAGGAAGGTCTACTTTTTTTCAAAACTTGGGGCGTCGAAAATGCCACTTTTCAGCTTGATATGGGAGATTACGGTTCCGGCTGGTGTGAATGCAGTGAATGCCTGAAACAGAATCAGACGGAAAAATACCAGAATGACATTTCCACGCTTTTTCACAATTCGATGGCGAGTATCTCGAAAAAAATTTATGCGGAATATCCTGACGCCACCATCAGTGTTTGGTCCTATGCTTCGCATCATGAAGTCCCTCTCAGCGAATACAATCCCGATCCTCGGCTGCTGATAGAGTATTGCACCCATCCTCGTTGTTATGGACATTTTCTCGATGACCCCAACTGCGCCCGTAATGTAGCGACGATGAACAGAATCAAGCGCTGGCAGGATACCGGTTTACGCTTGATCATGCGGGAATATGATACTTGCACCCCAATTCAATATTGCCCATTGGAGGAACAAACCGCCCATGACCTTAAATTATACCGGAAAATGGGTTTTCTGGGCTATTCGACGGAAGCTCCTTTTCCGGACTCCGTTCCGGTTGCGAAAGACCCGGTTCAGATTAAGAACCGTAAACGCTTTATGCCTTCTACCTGGCAATGGATGTATTTGATTTCCAGACTGACTTGGGATACCAGCCTGGATCCGAACGCAATTCTTGCTGAAATTGAAGAGAAATACTATGGCAAAGCCTATCCAATCATGAAACAGTATCATGAATTCCGTCGCATCCTTTGGAAAAACGCCCCATTGTGTGTTGGCTGGCCTTATGTCAATCCACGAGCGGCTCTGTTACTGAATCAGCCTGGCAGTAAAGAAAAATTGCTGGCCTGGCTGGACGAGGCTTCGGCGATTGCGGTAGACAACCCTTTGCTTACGCTTCGCATTGCCCGGGATCGTGAATACCTCAGCGACTTCTGGATTAAGCCGAATGAAAAACTCAAAGAACGATATTCCAGCACATTTTATATTCCGATCATCGATCGACCGGTCAAGATGGATGGTAAAGGTTCCGATCCGCTGTGGCTGCGTGCTTGTTACAGCACGGAATTTTTTACCACAACAAACCCTCAACCGGTAAAGATCCCTGATGAGCTGGCGACTTCCGTCGGCATGCTGGCTGACCAGGATCATCTTTACCTCCTTTTTCATGCCCAGGAACCGGAAATGGGAAAATTGCTGGCAACAAAAACCGAGACTGACTCTGACTTGTGGGCCGATGACAGCTGCGAAATTTTTCTGTATCCGATGAATACGGATGAGAAATATTATCAGGTCATTGTCAATACCCAGGGCGTGACCTTTGATTCCAAAAATCTTCCAATTGATAAGAAATTTAATTTTAAAGGCTTGAAAGCCATGAGCACGTTGGAGGAGAAAGCGTATCGAATCGAAGTCGCTATTCCAACTAAAGAACTGGGACCAATCCAAGATGGAACCACTTGGAAAATCCATTTTGCCAGGAATCGGCGCGGTCCCGAAAATGCGGGATACACCATTGATGGGGAAGATTACCATGTTTCGAGCAATTACCGAACCGCTGTTTTCGGGGCGCCGCTGTTGAAAAACATCACCTTTGATGAAGTCTCGGAAAATGCGATCAATGACTGGAGTTCCGACCTGAATGGCAAACCGACTGCCTTTCCGGTGAAAGTACCGTCCGGCTATGCGGCTCATATTGTCAATGGGCGCTTATATCAAAGCCTGGCCCTGAAAGCGCAACTCTACGAGCAACCTCTTGCCCTTAATTTCAGGGCTCGCGGACAAGGAAAACTGGAAGTCCTGTTTTATCGTTATGCCGACCTGCCGCTGGAAAAACCACAAAATGGGCAGTATACCCGGCGTGGTTTTGTAAAAACCGATCGTCATAAGGCCTTTGAACTGACCCATGAAGATCAGTTCTGCACTTTTACTTACACCATTCCTGCAAATGAATACGTTAGTATCGCTTTCCATGCCCAGGATGCGACTGTGGATGACCTGTCCATAAACCGACATCCGGTTCAGCCGTAAGCAGACGGACTGCAAAAAAAGGTTTTTTGGAGACATTTACGTTTGTAGCTCATGATTTACTCTGCGGAGTCCCAGCCCCCTCCCGTCCCCGTCTTTCGGCCATTCCGTTGAGTCCGTCCGGTAGTAGGAATATTAACTGACAGGTTTTGTGAGAGGAAATCTTTTTTTATTTCAAGCTTGCAATTGCCAAATCTATCAGTAAAGTACTTTAACGGTATCTTAATAATAGAGTTTTTGTTGCTGCCGACGATAAGTTTTCTGCACCCAGCTCTTGCTGCTGAATCTGAAGGTCTGTTTTTCAGAAAGGGAAAAGGAGATAATATGAACAAACGCTTTACTTTAATTGAATTGCTGGTAGTCATTGCGATTATTGCCATTCTCGCATCGATGTTGCTACCAGCCTTGAGTAAAGCCAGAGAGAAAGCTAAAGGAGCTCAATGCCTCAGCAATCTGAAACAGCAGGGAATGTGTTTCGCTTTTTATCAGGATGATTATTATGGGTATTT
>JBAXYW010000069.1:0-13061 GCA_041670605.1 Lentisphaeria bacterium | reverse complement strand
GGCGGTTTGGGTATAGATGCATGAAGCTGGGGGACGCATGTCTTGTTTTGTAAACAATCCTGCAGATATTCGTTTAGGTGTCATCGGTATGACGCCTGGCAACGGTCATCCTTACAGTTGGAGTGCCATCATCAATGGGTTTGACGGTGAGCTAATGAATCGCGACTGCCTTGAGGATGGATTCCGGATTTACTTGAACAAGGTAGACTCCAAGATGCTGGGGTTGCCGGGTGTACGGGTGACTCACATTGCCTGCGAGGGCATTGAACGTGCCTCGCACATTGCCGCGATCAGCCACATTCCACAAGTTTGTTCTTCTCCTCTGGAGTTACTCGGTCAGGTGGATGCCGTGCTACTGGCCACAGACCTTGCCGATGAGCAACAGCGCCGGGCCGAACCTTTCGTCGCTGCCGGCATGCCCATTTTCATTGATAAACCCTTATGCGGCAGCATGCAGGCGTTACGCTATTTTTCCAGGCAGGTGCAGCGGGGAGCCCCTTTGCTTTCCAGCAGCAGCATGCGCTATGCCAAGGAGCTGCAGCCTTATCACGGCGGAGAGATTCCCGAGTTGGGGCGTTTGCAGTTGATTTCCATGAGCATGCCCAAACAGTGGATGAGTTACGGTATTCATGCCCTGGAAGCCATCTATCCGATCACCGGCTGCGGCTATACCAGCGTGCAAAGCCTGCCGCTGCAGGACGGCATGTTGGTCCATCTGCAGCATCGAAGGGGGATTGATGTGGTGATCAGTCTATTGAAAAATGGCGTCTATGGAGCCCCTTTGCAATTGCTGGGTACGGGCGGCAATCTGTCGCTCAGCTATCCCGACAGTTTCAGCGCTTTCAAAGCCCAACTGACGGATTTTGTACAGTATTTGCGTACTGGGCAGCGCCCCTATGATTTTCAGGAAACCATTGAACTGATTCGGCTACTACTGGCAGCAGAGCACAGCAGCCGGATGCATCACAAAAAAATCAACTTGGAGACCGCAGAATGGCAAATTTGAAGCGTTTTTCTCTGGAAGGCAAAGTCGCTCTGGTCACCGGCGCGGCCGGACTTTACGGACGGGCGATCAGCGAGGCTCTCTGCGAAGCAGGGGCTTATACCTTCCTGGGTTCACGGAACCTACCGAACCTGCAACTGCTGGCCGAGGATTTGCGGAAAAACGGCGGCGGTCAGGCCGAGGCTGTCGAGCTGGATCAGGGAAGTGAAGCCTCCATGCAGCAGGCAATTCGAAAAATCGAGCAGCATTCCGGAAAACTGGATATTCTGGTCAATAATGCCGTGGTACGCAGTGCGTTGTTCGGCTGGGAGCACAGTCTGGCCGAATATGACGCCAGTCTGCATGTGAATGCCTCCGGACTTTTCTATCTGACCCATCTGGCCGCCAGTCTGATGAAACGGCAGCACTGCGGATCCATCATCAACATCGGCTCGATGATGGGCATGGTGGGCGTGGAAAACGCCAATTATACCGGTACTGATTATCCTACGGATCATTCGCCGGCTTATTTCTTTGAAAAGGGAGGCATGGTCAATTTCACCCGGCATGCCGCCAGTATTCTGGGCGTCGATAACATCCGTGTCAACTGCATCAATCCCGGTGGACTGCAAACCCCAAATCATCAGGAAATTTTTGTCAAAAACTACAGCGCCCGCACCCAGCTCGGGCGCATGGCCCGGCACGAAGACATCAAGGGCATTATCATTCTCCTGGCCAGCGATGCCGCCAGCTATATCACCGGAGCCATCATTCCATTGGACGGCGGCTATACCGCTAAGTAAAATCACCTGCTCTTCCCTGCGGATCGCTTTCCCCCCTGACTCTTGCCTCCTGATCTTCCAACCGCAAAAAAAACATCGCCACAGAAAAATAGCAGAAAAGAACGGTCGATTTTTGAAAATCTTGTCCGATACCATTGGTTGAAACAGCAAAGGAGTTATTTTATAAAATCAAGTTGCTTTTATATATAATTGTTTTATAGTAGAATGGTCATGGCGACAATGTCTGCTGCTGTGGCTAATTGGATAGAAATCACCAACGAGTATGGAGTCAAGAATGCAAAAACGGCCACCTTGCTATCTGCTTTTGATCCTGTTCTGCCTGCTGATGGGAAGCGGTAGTACGGACGGCGCTTCGGAGCAGGAAAAAAACAGCGATTGGTTTTTCCATCATCACACAAAGGAGGTGGATTATCTGCTGCAGGGCGACCGCCTTTATATCGCCAACCGCCATATCGGTCTCGAATTTCTGAAATCCCAACACAATTTTGTGCTACAACGACTCTATGATATCCCGGCTCGCGTGGATTTTTTGCGCCCTGAAGCTGCTCCGGAATTACTCAGCATCAATCTGGGGCTGGATCCTGCCTTGGTCAAAGACCATGACCAAAGGCAACAAATTGATCATGGGATTCTGAAGAACGTGATGCCCCGCATGGCAAAACGTACCGGCGTTTTTACCATTCATGGGAGTGCTGCCCGAACGACGGAATGGGAGTTGGAACAAAAGGAACAGGAAATCACGGTAAAACTGCACTGGCTCAATTTTAACGTCAAGGAAAACAATAATTGTTTGCAGGCCACCGCCCAAGTAACCCTACAGACCAGCGACCGGCTCAGCCGCTGGCGACTCCAAATCAAAAATCGCAGCCCGCGCTATGGCTTGGAACGCATCCGTTTTCCACAACTCGCTTTTGCCCCGATTGGCGCTGAAAACGACAATTTCATGACCTACCCCAAATGGCGTGGCGGCCTGGTAAGGAATCCTTTTACTGCTAAACCCGGACTGGGGGAACGCTACCACGACAACGGCGCTTATTATCCCTATTATGTTAATATGCAGTTCTTTTCCCTCTATAATCAACAAACCAGGGTGGGGCTATATTTCGGCACCTTTGATCCGACCCCCAATATGATTCAATACCATGTCAATAACCAGCCCGAACATATCGGCTGGAGCGTCAGTCACTTCCCGGACAATCTGGGTTTTAAAGATGAAGACTATCAGCAAAACTACGACAGCGTCGTCGGCTCTTTCCAGGGCGACTGGTATGATGCCGCCATGATCTACCGTAGCTGGGCCACCCGGCAAAGCTGGTGTCGCAAAGGCAAAAGTACCGAAAGAAAAGACATCCCGGCCTGGTCCAAAACCGTCCCGCTCCACTTCTATACCAGCATCCATGACAGTGCCGATGGAACCCATGACAAAATCAAAAATCAGCGCATCGCCGCTGAAGATGCCATGCAATGGCTTAAATGGAGCCAGAGCTCCCTGGTCTTCAACTGGTATGGCTGGTGTGATGATGACGGCAGCGCCACCCAAAGCAACTGGCCGGGGCAAAGTCGCCGGAAACGCAACCGTCAAGATGACCGATGGTACGGCTTCGTTAACCGGCACAGCTCTTTCGGCAACTATCCAAAACAGCCAGCTCTCGCCGAATTCCGAAAAACCGCCCAGCAACTGCGGAAAGCCGGCGGGCGCCTGGTTCCCTATCTTTGTGCGACAATCTATGATAATGGCAGCACCGACAACGCTCCTTATGCCGCAGAACTGAAAAACAGCGCATCACGCGACCTTTTCGGCAATATTCTTATGTACGAAAACCTCGGATGGAACATGTGCTCCCATTGTCCCGCCTGGCAACAACGCCTTAGCGATGAAGCACAGGCCGTTATCAGCCGTGAAAAGGTTGCCGGCGTCTACCTCGATACCATCCATGGCATGGGTCAGCCCTGTTACTGGACTCCGCACGGCCATAGCGCCGCCGGCGGCAATTGCGGTACCAGCGGCATGCATCAGCTGATCCAAAAAGTTTATGACGACATCAAAAAAGAATATCCGGAGGCTCTCGTCGAAGGCGAGGATCCGGCAGAAAATATGATTGATGTCCAGGACAACATTCTCTACCAACGGCACTTACGTCTGGAAAACAAAGTGCCACTCTTTGCTGCCGTCTATGGGGATTATATTCCCCGCTCAACGGTCGGCAAAATCAACCTGGCGGATCCAGCTTTTTTTATCGAATGTGCTTCTCTTTTCCTGGAAGGAGCCCAAGTCGGTCGCCTCACCTTGCGCCCCAGATCAACAAGTACTGTGCTCAATTTCAATAAACCCGAACATCAGCAGCATTTCGCTTTCCTGAAACAAATTGTCGATTATTATAAGCTCCCGGAGGCCAGACAGTTTTTCTGCTCTGGGCAATTACTGCGTCCAGTCCAGTTCGAAATTCCAGTGCAACTGCCGATGTTGCCCTATTACAGTGCCGAAGTCGGCGAAACCGACTCCGGTGCGACCCTGTCGGAAAACCAGGATCACCTGTTTCCGGCTCTGCAAAACGGAGTTTTCCGGGCGCCGAATGGGCAAATCGGCATCTTTCTCGCAAATGTCAGTACGGAAAGTATCGATTTCCGCTTCTCCATCACACCCGAAGCCTGCGGCTGGAATGCAGCAACAGAGTTTCAGGTGCAGCAAGTCGCCCCCGATGGCGGCACCCGCAAAACCGGCTCCGAAAAGCAAGCTTCTATCGCCGGCAAGCTCGAGCCTCGGCAAATCACGTTGTATCTGCTTACTTTAAAATAATTGTTCTTATCATTGACAAGGACTCCAAAATGCCCCAGTTGCCTTCATCCTCATACGTAACTCACAACACTCCAGGAGAAACCAACATGTTTAAGCCCTGTGCGTCCCTGTTAATCGCTCTGTTATGCTTGTTCTGCCTGAGCCGGACAGCCAGTGCAGCCCCGGACCCCGACCTGGTGCTGCATTACACCTTTGACAAGGATGATGGCAGCCAGGTACTGGATCAAAGCAGCTTCGGAAACAATGGCGAGGCTTTCAATACCCAATATATAGATCAGCTGCAAGGACGCCGGGGCGTAATGCGCTTTAATGGTCTTGATGCTTATGTCGATTGTGGCGACCCGGAATCCACCCGGGTCAAAGGCGATTTTTCCTTCTCACTCTGGGTTCGTTATCATGATGAGGTCAAAAATGCCCACAGTGTTATCTTTGGCGAATCAACTTCTTCCAGTTTCTGGTTTGTCCTGTCACAATATAACACCCTGGCCATGTATTATCGTTATCGGCATCCGGTCTATGGGATCGAAAGACTCGCCCTCCCCGTGGATCGAACCATTATCGGATACGACTGGGCGCATATCACCGTAGTAGTGGAATATCCCCGCTGCCGTTTCTACCGGAACGGGAAGCTGGTTGAAGATGCTTGGATGATTATTCCCGGAATGGGAAATGCCTCCGGCTCCCCACGCAAATTCCTCGGCGGCGATAAAGGCGGCCATGCCGCCCCAATTGATGTTGATGAACTGCGGCTCTATCGCCGCGCCCTCAGCCGGGCCGAGGTCGCCGCCCTGGCCGCCGGCCAAGAACTGCCCACGCAGCAGGAAACGGAACTGATGCTGGAACCCTACTGGTACAAGGAGGAACTGACGTTCCGCTTCAATGGCAAAAACCTTGGCACTCCCCAAGGTCGGGTGGAATTCGAAATCAATACCGCAGAACAGGCGGAGCCGTACCGGCAGTCCGTTCCAGTCGAAAGTGCCGATAGCACCGGCGGAAAACGAAGTGTCGCAGCCCTGACACTGCCTCTGCAGAAATTCGTTGATCAGGCCGGAGTCGTAAATGCCAAACTCGTCGCTCCTGATGGAAAAGTCATGGCGGTCGCCAGAAAACCATTCCTGCTGCAGAAGCCGGACTGGGTGCATACGCAGGAAGGCTACAGCGACCAGGTTCCAGAACCATGGACTCCGGTAAAAGTCAGCGAAACCGAGGCCGGTCTGCAAGTCTCCGTCTGGGGACGCACTTATACTTTTGGATCGCACCCTTTTCTCGAACAAGTCCAATCCGCCGGCGCTGAAATGCTTCAGGAGCCCATTGCCCTGAAGCTGCAATTGAATGCTGAAACGGCGCAGTGGCAGCACCGCTCCACGGAATTGCTCAGCAGCGATGACCAATCCGCCAAAATCCGACAGCGCTTCCAGGCAGCAATGCTGGATCTGGAAATCATCGCCACCCTGGAATATGATGGCTATATCATCTATAACACGAAAGTAACTGCCCGGCAATCCTGCGAAATCAATCAACTACTGCTGCAAATTCCCGTCAAATCCGAATATGCCAAATTGGCTTACGGGGATCGCGTTTATCCCAGACCGATGAACCCGCCGAAACCGATGGGCGAATTCTTCAGCGGCGCAGTCACCAAGGATCTCGCTTTCAAATTCTCCCCGAATGTCTGGGTGGCCGATGATGAACGCAGCCTCTGCTGGCAGGCCGAATCAGATCAGTTCTGGAATTATGCCGAAAGCAGCCGAGCGATCGAAATTCTGCCCCGGCAGAAGATCACCACCATACAGGCCAACTTCATCAACCAAACAACCGCCATGCCGGTCGGCAGTAGCCGCCAGATCGACTTCGCCCTTCTGGCAACCCCGAGCAAACCCTGGAAACAAAATGCTATGGAATACCGCCTCATCCGCAGCGAGCCCTGGGGCGAAGACCTCCGCCTTCCCGACCGCCAGATCGATGGCAAACCAGAATTCCAGTTCCTAGCTGAAAAAGGGGTCCGGCGAATGTTTTTTCGTACTGCCTGCATCTGGACCTATCCCATGCCCACTGGCAATGAATGGTTCTCCCAACACCTGCAACGGCTGCTTGAAACGGCACATCAGTATGACATCAAAATGCATCCTTATTTGTTCCACCAACGCTATCCAGTCATAGTGCCGGAATTCGAATTCAACGGCACCAATATGGTTAAACGCCCCATTCTGATCATGAAAGAAGGTAGCAAACCCCGCGGCACCCGCCGACCTGGGTCTCTGGACATCGAAAACGGCGTCCAATCACAAGCTGTCGTCTTCATCACTTTCCAAAGCATGGCCGTACAGGATTCCTACCTGCATAGCTATGCCCAGCGTCTGGATAAATATGGAGATGATGGTATCTATCTGGACGGAACGGCCCACCTGCCCCCAGGAACCAATCTTGAAATCGGCGCCGGCTATCTCGACCAGGAAGGCAAATTACACCCCACTTTCCCAACCTTCGCAGTACGAAAATTCATGCAACGCCTGTATATCATCACCAAATCAAGGAATCCTGAAAATATTATCGATCTGCACTGTTCCTTCAGCTATAACCCCTCCGGACAAGCGTATGCCGATGTCCTCTGGACCGGCGAACAATGGCACCATTTGCGCGGCAAAGGCACCGATTATATCGCTGCAGAATTCCCTCTGGATATGGCCCGTACCGAATTTTCCGGTCGGCAACTCGGCGTTCCGGTACAGATGATCGCATATCGCCTTGGTTCCAAGATGAAAGTCTCAGCCAGCAGCCTGCTGCTCGACACTTCAGTCCGAGCAGATAACCGCGGAATGGATCAACTGTTGCTTAATAAAGACAATACCGGAGAAAAAAACCACACGGAAGTCATGTTCAAGGTCTGGGATCTCAGGGATAAGTTCGACATCAAAAATTCCCGCCCTTTGTTTTATTACAATAACCAGGATTATGTCCAAGCAAAGCCGGAAAAGTGCTATAGTACTATTTTTGTGCATCCGAAAAACGGTGTCCTCGCCTTTGTCACCAACCTCAGTCCAGAGGAGCAAAATCTGAAGATCAAGTTCAACTTGGCAAAACTCAACCTGCAGCCGAATCTGTTGCAAGTTGACGACCTGCTGAATCAACGCAAATTATCAGCCGATGCTGATGGCACGGTCAGTATTACGCTGAAATCGGAAGAATGGACTTATCTGCAACTGCATAATTCTCCATGAAGAGAGGCATTCCACATGAATATTACCGCAAACATAGTGCACAGTGGTTTTGACGGCAAAACCTGCTGGGTTCATGCCCGTCCGGCCGTTATCCCCGGTCGGGCCGGCAAAAACCCGACCCTTCTGATCACCACCTATCCGCTCCGGCTGACCGGCAATGATGTCTTCTATGAAACCCATACCATGTACTCCACCGATCTGGGGAAAAACTGGAGCGCTTTGCAACCGGCCCGGGAAAGCCTGGGTCGACGCCCGTTCCCTGGTGGACTGGAAGAAATTTGTTCCGATCTGGTACCGCAATGGCATGCCGTCAGCGGCAAAGTATTGATGACCGGGCATACGGTGGTTTATCAAAATGATGAATTGCTGCCGGGACTGCGGCCGCGCAGCACTGTCTGGAGCGTACTGGATCAGACAACATGGAAATGGTCCAGCTACGAAAGGCTGCAAATGCCAGATCATGTTAAATTCTTCAATGCGGGTGCAGGCTCAACGCAAAGGGTCGATTTGCCGAATGGAGAACTGTTGCTGCCGATCTATTTCGCCGGCACCAATCAAAGCCGGCCAGAAGGAAATTCCCATCTGACAACGGTACTTCGCTGTTCCTTTGACGGCCGGCAGCTTTGCTACTTGGAACATGGCTCGGAGTTATCGGTACCCCAGCCGCGCGGCCTTGGAGAGCCATCGCTGACGACGGTCAATCAGCGTTTTTTCCTGACCATCCGCAACGATGTCACAGGTTATGTTTGCAGCGGTACGGATGGGCTGCATTTCTCCCAGCCTATCCCTTGGTGCTTTGATGATGGTTCAGAACTGGGAAATTATAATACCCAGCAACATTGGCTGACTCATGCTGACCGCCTCTTTCTCATTTATACCCGGCGCGGCGCTAATAACGATCATGTTATGCGACACCGGGCTCCTCTCTTTATCGCTGAAGTCGATCAAGATAAACTCTGTGTCATCCGCAAAACCGAACAGATTCTGGTCCCCAATCGAGGTGCCAGACTCGGTAATTTCGGCGTACACCCCCTCTCGAATACCGAATATCTGGTTGTCGTCTCCGAATGGATGCAAACCACCAATCCCAACCCCTATGACTATACCATCTGCCAGAAATACGGAAGTGACAACAGCATCTTCATGGTGAAAGTCAGTTTCTGAACGCATCCGGATAGAAATGACGTTGCCCATTTGCTCCAGACGCTTTTTCGCATCCAGCACATCGCTTCCACTCATGTAACCACGCTTGATATCCAGAAGACCACCGGTACAATCGGAGATCACCAGACCCAGAGGGAATTTCTTATCTTCCAGAAACATCCAGGTGTCATCAGTAAAATAACCGCTGTCGTTAGCCATCAGGCTCCAGCTCTTGCTGTGTTGGGAAAGGTAGATGTTGAATCATTCGGTGTCTTTGTAGAAATGACCCTCCCGCAGTAGATAAACCCGTCCCAAAAGGTATCAAGGATTGTTTTGCCCGCAGAGTTCGTAGACTTTAAGGATTGTTTTGTAAACCTTCAAAAATAATCGTTGAATTTTTCGCAAAAGCTGTGTTTTTGACGGATGCAACATGAACTATCATCCACCTGTTGAAGTTTCGTTCACTGTGCAAAAACAGAGATTGGAGAACATTAAAAAACAATTTTAGCACTCAAGTTATCATCATTGCGGGAAAATCCGCTACAAAAAAAAATATTAGAATTTATACCCATAAAAAACAAAAAAATCTGTGGTGATCTGCGAAATCTGCGGATAAAATCTTCCGGAAAACCTTTTTGGATGAGGTCTAAGATCCTTCGCTTGGCATAATTCCTAATCATTACTGTTATCAAGATGAAAACTCATTCTCGAGTTGTAAACACACAAATCTAGGTTAATTTCATAACGTATCTGCTTCTACTCTATATTTTGACAGTCGGATTTTCAAAAATAAAAGGCAGATGCACTTTTTTTTGAATGCAATGCCTCATCACAGAAAATGAGACATTGCTAAAAAGTTGATCGTTTGATCGGTCTGAAACCATGCAAAGGGATAGTGATAATGCTGATGAAGATACTCCGAATAGGCTCACAAACTATTAGCCTCGTTTTGCTGATCATCTTGGCGGCTGGCTGTCAAATACTCGGCCCGGATTACGTCCCGCCAGAAATGGCTTCTGCTGACGCTTGGCACCAGCGTGTTGTCAGTGAGTTAACGACAACCGATGCCCCCTTGCACAGCTGGTGGACACTGTTTAAAGACGATGATCTGGCTCGCCTGATTGACGCAACCCGGACTGGCAACCTTGATTTGCAGACGGCTTTGGCGCGGATCGCTGAAGCCGACGCACTTTATGGCGCCAGCCGCGGCGCACAGGTACCTGATGCGCAACTGGAAGGCAGCATCAGCCGCAGCCGCCTAAGTGAAATCATCTATCCGGGAATGCAGAAGAACCCACAGAATATCGGCGTGCTCAGTGGTGGATTGTCTTGGGAGTTAGATTTCTGGGGTCGTGTGCGACGACAGATTGAATCGGCGGCAGCGAGCTATGAAGCCTCGCAAGAGGATTACCGCGATGGGCTAGTGATTTTGCAGGCCGCCGTGGCTCAAAGCTACGTGCAATTGCGCACCCTGCAGCAGCGTTTGCGTTACGCCCAGGAGAACGCTCAGCTACAGGAAGCGACCTTGAAACTCACGCAGGATCGTTTGCAGGCCGAGATCGCCCACGAACTAGATGTCCGCCAAGCCGAAATGAACCTAGCTATGACCAACACGATGATACCGGCTTTGCAGACCGGCATCGACCGGGCCATGAATCAACTTTGCGTGTTCACCGGCCGCGCACCCGGAGCGTGGCCCGAGTTACGGACGAATTTTACGGCTATGCCGGCATTTACAGCTGTTCTACCAGCGACGCTGCCAGCGGAGATGATCCGACAGCGCTGCGATATCCGCGCAGCAGAACGGCGTTTGGCGGCACAAACCGCAAAGATTGGCGTCGCTAAGGGTGAACTTTACCCGATGTTTTCGCTTGCAGGCAATTTTGGCTGGCAGGTAACAGCCGGCGGCCAGATGCTTGAATCCCCAGGACGTTTTTACGGCCTGGGGCCGGCCTTCCAATGGAATATCTTCAGCGGTGGACGCATTCGCAGCCTAATCAAGGCAGAAGAAGCCCGGCAACAACAAACTCTTATGGCTTATGAAGGAACCGTCTTGCGAGCGCTGCAGGAATGCGAGAATATGCTCAGCACTTTCGTCAATGAACAACAGCAGCTGCAGTTCGAAGAACAAGCCGTGACTGCAGCCAGATTCTCTGCCCAAAAAGTCGATGAGCTTTATCGCGCCGGCCTCACCGATTTTCAGAATGTCCTGGATATGCAACGCACACTGACGCAACGGCAGGACAGCTTGGCATCTTGCCAAGGCGAGGTCGCTAATGCACTTATTGCCATCTACAAGGCCTTTGGCGGCGGGTGGAAAGGCGGCGAAAAAGACTAAAGGACTGAATGGGACAAAACGGCTGCTGGAGTCCTAATCAATCAAGGGCGAGAGCACCTAGAGAAGCGCCTGGAAGGGACCTAGCAGGTCAGCCTAGGCGCAAGTCTTGGGCATATAGACAGATTGTCATATCAAGCCCTAAAGGGCGGTATATATTAGTCAAGGGGCAAGAGCCTCGGGATTTTTTTCACATCACAAGGAGCATAGTTGCAAATGGCAGCAAAGACGTCATTAATGGGGAAAGTCATTGGTAGCGCGGGCCTGATCATCGGGCTGGCGCTAGTTTTTTTCTATCGCGTTGAAAAAGAAACCCCACAGCTGGTGAAGATCATCCGGCCGGTGAAAAGCCTGCTGGTACAAAGGGATTTCGAACAGCCAGATCTGTATTTACCGGGCCAAGCTCGGGCCAATGACGAAGTGCAATTGTCCTTTGAAGTACCAGGACAGATCATTGAGAAGAAGGTCATCCGAGGACAGAAAGTCCGCAAGGGCGAGGTGCTTATGCGCTTGGACGCACGCGACTATGCGAACAAGCTCAAGGAAGCCCAGGCGGCCCTGGATCGCAGTAAGGCGCACTTCGACCGAATCAGCAAGGCCTTGGCAGCGCAGGCAGTCTCGCAGGAGGATTTTTCCAACGCTCAGGCAGCCTATCAGAGCAGCACCGCCTCCTTCGATATCGCCCGGAAAGCACTTGACAGCACCGAGTTACTGGCCAGTTTTGACGGCGTGATTGCCGATATCTTTGTCGATAACTTTATGACCGTGGCTACCAACACGCCCATCTTGAGCTTGCAAGATATTTCCGAAGTGCAAGTTGAAGTGAATGTCCCCGAGCGCTATGTGGTCAATGCCCCGCGTGGCATACTGAAGCAGGACGGACTTAATGCCTATGCTGTTTTTGACAGCATCCCCAACCAGAAATTCGCCATTAGTTTCAAGGAGTTCACGCCGACGGCCAATAGCTCGACACAGACCTACTTGGCGTCCTTTGTTATGCCTTCGCCAACGGACGTGTTGATTCTGCCTGGAATGACGGCGACCATTGTGGTGCCCGGCAAGAGCCGCTGGGTGTTAGAAGCGCCAGTGCAGGGCATCGCTGTTCCCGCCGTAGCCGTCGGCGTCGATTCACAGGGTGGGCATTTTGTTTGGCTTTTGCAAGCGGAGGAAAAAGAGAAGGATCTTTACAGTGTCCACAAACGGTCAGTACAAGTCGGGGAACGCCAGGACACGACCATCGCAGTGCTGACCGGCTTAGAGGCTAACGAGCGTATCGCGGCAGCGGGCGTCACGCTATTGAGTGAGGGACAACAAGTGCGCCTGTTGAACGAAGAGCCGGCCGCAACGGCTGTGGTGGAAGGACGTAAATGATGGACATTGCAGGCTACAGCATTGACAAACGGGTAGTGACCATCACTATGGCGCTGGTTTTCCTCTTCGGCGGCCTCTACAGCTACATACACATCGGTCGCCTCGAAGATCCGGAATTCACCATCAAGACCGCCCAGATTGTCACGCAGTATCCTGGCGCAACGGCCGAGGAAGTCGCCGAGGAAGTCACTGACAAGATAGAGACGACAGTACAGCAGATGGGCCAGCTCAAAAAGGTCACCAGCACATCTTATCCGGGGAAGTCGCTGATCAGAGTGGAAATGGAGGACCACTATGATAAAAAGGATCTGCCACAAGTATGGGACGAGCTGCGGCGCAAGGTCAATGACGTGCAAAAATCCCTGCCGCAGGGTGCCGGGCCGTCTGTGGTCGTCGATGACTACGGCGATGT